>JBAVWD010000640.1:0-5702 GCA_049697655.1 Anaerolineae bacterium
GATCTACCGAGAGTGGACTGCTGGACTGCGGTTCACTCGCCATCGGTGTGGGCGGCGGCTGGGTGAAGGGACCGATCGCCTCTACCGAGAGGAAGAACTCCTACGCCGGAGGAACGTCTTCCCAGGCCCGGCGGTAGACCAAGCTGAGTCTGGTCTCCCCAGCTTGGGCTGCCTGGAAGCGCAGGGTCTGGATCTCCGGAGCGCCCAGCACCGGCGGCATCATCGCCGAGGGCTCGACGTCTGTCGAACCTTGGGGCCGCGTCCTGTCGAACGACTCACCTGTCTGCACCAGGATGGACTGGCTCTGCGCAGCCAGCGGTCCTCGGTCCACTTGCCAGGCGTAGCCTGTGGAGGGATTGGCCTCCAGGCTGATGACCAGCGCCTCCCCCTCGCGGAGCTGGACCCGGCGACCGTGATCCTCTGCACTGAGCCTGATCTCTGTGGGCGGCGGCGGTTCGGGAGGAGGTGAACTGGACAGGACGCTCGAAGACAGCGCGAGCGCTGCGATGAGTACCGTCAGAAACAAGGCGAGAATGCAGAGGCGTTCTCTTCGGGTATCTGTCACCTGGGACATGTCCTCCGCTGTGGCGGTGTCGGTTGCTCTGCCCGTGGCGTGGGCCAGACTGACCGCCGGCCCACACCACACAGTGGCATGGTCTATTATACCAGAATCGGATGGCCGACGGAATGGGAAAAGGGTACTAGAGACAGATGTCTTGGGTAGAGGTGTGCCTCGCTGTGAGAGCCGGGATTGGGATTGGATGCAGAGTTGTCGCTGCGTCGCGGTGGATCGTTGCCCACAAACCCGAGTCGGCGTCTCAGCACGTGTTGCGTCTTCTGGTGTGCTAGTACTGACGCAAGCCGAGGGGCACGTAGCTCCTGAGGGACATGTCTTGTGTCACGACTTGGATCGTGGACTCGTAGGGCCTGCGGTTGTGCTTGGTGACGGTGAGATAGATGGTGCCCGGGGTCAGCAGTCCCGAGAAGGTGACGGTGGCCTCCCCCCCCGCTGAGAGGGCGGTGCCCAGGATCTCTCCATCTTTGACCAGCGAGACCAGTGCTCCGTCCTGGACACTCACCGTGTATGACGGGGCGTCCGTGAAATAGAGGGGCGAGTGGTGCACGGCCATGGTCCCGGGCAGGGCGGTCCAGATCTCCATGGTGGGATCGCCGAAGTAGTGGAACATCTCGAAAGTAATCTGCCGGGTTGTGCTCTCGCCGTAAGCCGTGGCCATGTACAGTTTGGCGTACTCCAGTGCCTGGCCCATGCGATACTGCGGACTGGAGAACGGACCGGATGCAGGCACGTAGTCAATGAAACCCGGCCAGACGGCGTCGAAAAGGCCCTTGTCCAGATAGTCGTTGTACCCGCTGTAGCTCAGCCGTGTGGGGGCCACGACGCCGGCCGCGCCACCGTTCTGGTTCCGCTGCCAGGCTTCAGCGAAGGTCACTTCGTAGTAGCCGGTGCCGTGAGCCGGGTTGTCGGTCTCGTTGTCAAACCAGCCGGTCTCGCAGTTCATGCTGAACACTACGGGGAGCTTGTTCCCATTGGTGAGGGCTTGGACGTGTGACACCTGGAGTTCCGGAATCACCCACATCATTCGCCAGCCGTGGTCGCGGTGATTGAGGATCAGCGTGCCGGAGTTCACCCAGTTCAGGATTTGTGCGGTGTTCCCGTTCCAGGGGAACCCGTTGTCCCTTAGTAGATGGAAGGGAAGAGAAGTTCCGTTGCTGTAGAACAAGGGGTTGACCCATGGCTCTGCGTAGTAGATACGTATTTCGTCGTATCCGATGCTCCCCAGGTAACTGCCGATCTCCTCGGACGTCCGCACCCAGTCGCGGTCCTCGCGCGAGTATGGGTACTTGTCGTCCTCGAAGTAGGCAGCCAGGGCGACCGTGGAGTAGAAACCGGCAGCGTACGGCGGAAACCGCTCGTAGTTGATGATCTTGTTGATGATGTACCAGGCCTGGCTGGCGGTGTCCACGGAGATGCGCCCGGTGCTGATGTCGGGGAAGTAGTCGGTCCCGTGCACCGTGGCGTAGTAGAGGTCCGTCCCGATGAGGGAACCTGCTGGCGCCTGCTCAGGGTGTACGGTCACGTAGTTGGTAGGGATGAACTCGGCGTCTCCCAGGAACAACACGAAAGAAGGAGCTGGGCTCCAGGTGTCGTAGGCGTTCTGGATGTAGATCTTGATGGCCGAAGCCGTGGCTCCAGTCTGGCTGGTGGTTCTCACACAGGTGTCGATGCCCCTTCTGATCTTCCACTCAGCCAAGAGGTTGGCCTGGTCGACCAGATGAGGGGCGGTGATGATCAGGAAGTCACAGCCCGTGGCGCTGCCCAGCCCGGAGCTGAGCGCTGGCGGCGGCTCCTCCAGTTCAGTGTAGTTCAGGACGAGGTTACTGAGAAGGGAGTCGAAGTATGGGGAGCGGACCCGCTGGTCAGTGAAACCCTGCCCGCCGGTGAACGAGACACGCACGCGGAAGCTGGGGTGGATCTTGAGCGTTCTGTCGGCGGCGTTGTACTGTAGGGGGTGGAACCTGACGAGGACCACCTCCACCCCACGAATGGTGTAGGGACCTTCCACGGTGACGATCTCCGAGGGGAGGAACTCGTCTCTCTGGTACGAAGCGGCATCCAGAATGAAGGGGGGTTCCTCGCCTTGCTCCAACTGCGGTTCCTGAGCAGGGTAGAGCAGATAGCCGGTGCGGGTCTCCACCCTGTCAGCCAGCACCTGGACCTGGACCAACGCACCCTTGGGAATGGCCACGAAGCGGCCGAAGGAGGGAAGCTCGGGCTGGCCGATCTCGCTGGTGGAGCCCGCCCCCAGGAGGGAAAGGCGCTGGAAGGTGGTGGCTTGTTGCTGCACCTGCTGTTCGAAGAGGGCGGGGACGGTAACGTCCAGCGTCAAGCCTTGTGTGCTTGAGTCCACGACGTCTACGCGAGGGCCATCTTGCTGGGGCTGTTGGGCGGCGGAGGCTTGGCCACTGCCGGTAGGGGGCAAAGGTGCCAGGCAGAGGGCAAACAGTACCGTCCCGACCACGAGGGCCGGGGCGATGGCTCTATGGAGAATAAGGAACCTGTTTCCTAGGCTTCGCGACAAACTCTCCATCCATTTCTCTGCGCCAGTCCAATGATAGCGAAAAGGCGTGACCGACGCAAGGAGTGCGGGCCGGTTCCACGACAGGGCCAAACTAGCCCGCGTACATGGCAGCCCCCAGGGGTTGCTGACGATGTCTAGGTGTGCTACAATCGGCGTGGATACCAGTGCGAGGAGAGACAATGGCTCAGGCCGATATCTCGCTGTACCTGGATCGGGCTCGCAAGGACCTGGAGGCAGCGCAGGGCAACCTTGAGTTGGGTTTCTATGCTGTCTCGGTCACGCGAGCGTACTATGCGATGTTCTATGCCGCGAGCGCTCTGCTGGCAAGCAAGGGAATCACGCGCAGCAAACATAGTGCGGTCCTCGCCGCGTTTGGAGAGCAATTCGCCAAGCCTGGGTTGATAGAGGCTGACTTTACCAAGGCGTTCGGACACGCCTTCGATGCCCGCCTGGACAGCGATTACGACATCACCTTTGTGGCAGCCGAGGCTCTGGCCAAAGAGGTGCTCTCTGAGGCGCACCGCTTTGTAGATCGCGGCGCGCATTATCTTCGCGAGGTAGGTGCCCTGTGACCAAGACGCGTGGAGAGCTTGATCATCTGACGGACAGAGAGCGAGAGACGCTGTCCGAGTTCTTGGGGGGCCTTCGAGAGCGCTTCGATGGGAGGGTGCAAGCAGTCGTGCTCTTTGGCTCCAGAGCACGGGGAGAGGCCGAGCCCGAATCAGACATGGATGTGGTGGTCGTGCTGCGTGAGGCCGACCTCGCGACAAGCAAGGGGGTCCGGCATCTGGCGGTCGAGGTCTGGCTGAGACACGGGATTTACGTCTCGACCCGCGTGTGGAGTCAGGCTCATTGGCGCAGACTGGAGCAGCTGCAGACCCTCCTCTACCAGAACATCCGCAGGGATGGCATCGACCTGCTGGGGCTGGACTCGGCGCAGACGCAGCTCGATGAAGCGGCATCCGCTAGTAGTTGACTCGTTGCTTTGTGACTCGCTTTGTGGGCTTCTCTGGCATGTGCTATCATAGGGCGAGCAAAAAAGCCGCACTGGTACCAGATTGGATGGTGTTGCCATGGCCGAGGTCACTATCAACAACGCGAAGGTAACCCTGACCACCGAGCAAATCCTGTCAGCTATCGAGCAGTTATCTCCAGAGGAGCGGGAGAAGATACGTCGGGGATTGAGCAGGGAGGGATGGCGGCAGGATATGCAGCAACTCCTGGATGGAATCAGGGGCAGGTTGGACGAGCATCCTGTCACCGAGGAGCAGATCGACCGAGAGGTGAGTGGGGTAAGGGCTGCCCGTCGTGCCCGCTGAACGACCCACGGCGGTCATGGACACCAATGTGTTCGTGAGCGGCTTGCTGGGAGGTGGCACGACGTCGGCGCTATTGGACGCCTGGCTGGACCAGCGCTTTGACCTCGTCACCTCGCGTGAGTTGTTGGAAGAACTGGCAGATGTCATCTCTCGACCAAGGTTTAGTGGACTCATACTCGCCGAGCAGCGAAACGGGCTCCTCGAGCTGATCTTCCAACAAGGTATCATCGTTGAGTCTACTATCGAGACCCCTCTGTGCCGAGACCCCAAAGACTACCCTGTGATGGCGGCCGCCATCGCGGGGCATGCCGATTTCCTTGTCACGGGTGATGCAGACCTTCTGCATGACGCACGACTGCGCCTTGAGATGAGCGCTCTAGGAACCGAGGTGTTGGACGTGCGGCAGTTCCTTGATGCGCTCGGGGGCGTGTGAGGCGGCGCTGTCGCGCTTCTTCTGCCACGGACGTGAAGTCAACGCTCGTGCTGCGTCGTGCGCGGCCTCAGCGCTCTCTTGCCGTCCTGAGGAGAGCATTTAGGTTGCGGGGCAAGACGTCCAGCAGGTCGATCAGGTCAAGCCGTTCCAGCTTCTCTTTGGTCTCCAGGGGGAGATGCTCTGGAGAGGTGTCGTCCAGAACAAGGGCGGTCTCCTCCTCTGAGAAGACCTCACCCCCTTCGACCCAATCCCGCACTTCCTTGTTCTCCGGGCAGGCCCTCTGGCAGTGCAGACAGCCGACCAGGCAGTTGTGCCAGGAAGGATCGACCCACTCCGGGAAGGAGACCTCTGGGGGCTTCTCGTTGAGGAAAGTGAGGCAGCGCTCGGCGTGGAGCAGGAACCGGTCGGAGGCGATGGCACCTGTGGGACAGGCGCGCTGGCAGGCCTGACACTTCTGGCAGGCGTCCATCATCTGCAGGTCGTGCCAGTTGTCTTCCTTGGAAGGAAGGTCGGACCAGAGCACCACCAGGCGGTGGAAGCTTCCCATGCCAGGTACGTAGGTGACGTTGTTCTTGCCGTAGGCAGCCAGCCCACTGCGGACAGCCGTCAGTTTCTTGGGCAGGTTCGCCTGAGCGACGTGGTATCCGCCTGGCGCGAGGATCTCTGCGGCGGCGTCTTCAACCCGTTTGTCGACCTCGCGCCAGTGCAGATACGTCGGTGGTACGACGAGAGGGAACTGCTCACCGTTCCGCGTGAAGGTGATCCGAACCGCGGGATCTGGTACGGCCACCACAAGAATAGAGGTGGCGCCGGGCAAGCTGTCGGGTGGCTGGAATTCGAACGAGGTGA
>JBAVWD010000641.1:0-1637 GCA_049697655.1 Anaerolineae bacterium
AACTTCTCGAAGCGCAAATAGGACAGGCGGAGGCAGCAGTGTCTGCCGCTGAGGCGAACCTGGCGCGCGTTGAATCCGGCGCCCGCCCTGGGGAGATCGCGACGGCTGAGGCTTTCGTAACTCAGGCCATTGTTGCCCGTGATGGCGCGGAACGAGCCTGGAAGGATGCGGTAGCCCTGCGCAACAACCCCCAGCAGCTGAACGCCCAGATCGACGAAGCGCGGACACAGGTGGAACTGACTGAGCGAGGGGTCGCCCAGGCCCAGGCTCAACTACAAACGGTAGTCATCCAGAGAGATGCCTATGCCGGTGCAGGCGACGACGGGAGCAAGACACGGTACGCAGCCTTAGACCAGCAGGCGCGGGCAGCAGAGGCAGCAGTGGCCACCGCCGAGGAGAGACAGGCCGGTGCTCAGACTCAGCTGAACAACCTGCTCCAAATGCGCGACAACCCGGTCTCCCTCAACACGGCCGTGAATCAGGCCAAGGCACAGTACGACGACGCCTCAGCTGCGGTGGGAGTGGCTCAGGCCAGCCTGAACGCCTTGTCGGCCCGGCCCACACCAGAGGAAGTAGCTGTGGCCCAGGCACAAGTGAGTCAGGCTGAGGCCGCCCTGGGCATTCTGGAGGTCCAACTGGAGAAGATGTCGCTCTACTCCCCGCTGAGCGGTCTGGTGAGCAATCGCTCCATCTATGCCGGGGAGACGGCCTCCTCTGGTGCCACATTGATGACCATCGCCAACCTGGACGAGGTAAGGCTCACCGTTTACATCCCCGAAAACCGCTACGGTCGTATCCGATTGGGTCAAGAGGTTGATGTCCAGGTGGACTCCTTCCCTGGGAAGGTATATGAAGGCCAAGTAGTCTACATCTCGTCAGAGGCCGAGTTCACGCCGCGCAACGTGCAGACAAAGGAAGAGCGGGTGAACACCGTCTTTGCGGTGAAGATCCTTATTCCCAACCCGGAGCACGATCTGAAACCGGGGATGCCCGCCGACGCCACAATCGTCGTCGACTAGATGCCCGCCGTCCCGTCGGCAAGCCCAAGAGTGGTCGCTTCGGGTATGATCATAGCTGTACAATTTGACGGCCGGAGAAACAGGCGCTGGCCCAGCAACCAGTGCCAATCATAGCACACGAACGAAAGGGGGCAGTCCCCATGTCCGACCCGCAGGACGTGCACCTGGAGGTAGTCTACAGGGCAGCTGGCCAACTAGAGGCCCACATCATCAAGGGCAAGCTGGAGAGCGAGGGCATTCCCGCCCTTCTGCAGTACGAGAGCGAGGTCTTTGGCCTTACGGTGGACGGAATGGGGGAAGTGCGTATCCTGGTTCCGGAGCCCCAGGCTGAGAAGGCCAGAGAGGTGATCGCCCGAAGGGAGGAGCCCTGAGCCGATTGCAGACTCTGTTCGCAAGGACATGGTGAGCGGAGGAGACTTAGGACAGCCAGGGACCAGCTCCTTTCTGGGCACGTGGCCCTGCTGCTGAAGCAGTACACCATGGTAGAAGCAGCCCACGAATACGCTGGCAGCATCCACCTGCACACCACCGCCTCCGACGGAGCGCTTACCCACGAGGAAGTGGCCCGCATCGCCTCGCAGGCTGGCCTCGATTTCCTCATCGTCACCGACCACAACG
>JBAVWD010000642.1:0-2395 GCA_049697655.1 Anaerolineae bacterium
GAATAGGCCTCGATCCAGTCCAGGTAGAGACCATCGAAACCGGCGTCGAGGATCCGTTGCAGTATGCCGTCCTCGCCCAGCCAGATTTCCTGCCACTCATCATGCCAAAAGGCTACGGGATAATTGCCCTCCCAGCCATCGGGGTCCTCACCGACGATCCACTCGGGATCGCCGATCTCCCAGCCTTCCTGCCAGTACCTCCGGTAGTCCTCGGCCTGCCCGATGTCAATGTAGGCGATGACCAGCTTGGGATGCCCGGCCTCATGGAGCCGCGTCACGACATCGGCCATAGGGTAATCTGTGCTATCCTCCTCCGAGGGGAGGAAGTCCAACACCACCATGTCGTACTGGGAGGCGACGATTCGTTGCGCGGTCTCCGCCTCCAAATCCGCGCTGATCAGATAGAGCCAGTGACTCACTTGTGCCAGGCGGGGATTGGCGCCGTCGGGAGGATGGCTGCTGGTGGCGGTCGGAGGCTCAAACCGGGTCCGCGCCTGCTGCAGGCGAGCTTGGAGAAAGGCATAGGCGCCAGCTCCAACCAGGGTCAAAGCGGCCAGGACCACGACAGCAACAACGCCCCGCTTGATACAGCCGCGACGCTTGTTCATGGTGGTCCTCCTCTATCACGCGCTTTCCACGACCTGGCCCTTTGGCGACTCTTGCCCTTGCGCTACCATCTAATGCCTTGTGGAGCGCTTTCGAGCGCGCTTTCTGTTCTCCGCCGGGTGAGGCATGGCCAAGGAGAGACTGGGCCTACCGTATGGAGCGACCGCAGCCGGCAGTGGATTGAGCTGTCATTCCCCAACCACAATCTGCAGCGAGAATGGCATTGTCCCTGAGTACTCTTCGGGAACGCCATCTCCATCGGAATCGAAGCCGTCCGTAACAGGTCGCTGGAGACGCAGCTCGCTCTCAACCTGATGCGTCCCCGAGGTGAGAACACCTACCGGAAACAACCAGAAGGTCTGGTAATTCGCCTCTCCATTCTGGTCACGATCCCCACTCTCCTCGATCTCGCTCCAGTACTCCCCGGCGTCGGGCACGAGTTCCCCATCCAGGCTGACCACCAACTCCACAGAGCTTAGGAAATCGGCGACCTGCTCGGAGGTATCTGTCTCCCAGCCAAATCTCAGGACAATAGGCGTATTACCGGGTGCCCGCCCCTCTGTCGCCAAGAGGGATATCTCCACAGGCTCTTGGGACTCAGTGGTCGGCGCAACAGGGCTAACCGTCGCCTGTGGCGTGGAAATCGTCCCTGGGGACAACGATTCCTCCCCGCCGCTGACGGTCACCGGCCAACTATCCACTGTGAGTCCCTCAGCGTTCACCGCTCGCACGACGAGCGTGTGCGGACCTTGGGGCACCAGCAGTTCGAAAGAGACGTCGAAGGGGGAGGTGCCTCCCTCAACGCTGCTCTCTTGCGTGTCTACCAGCTCCCCATCCAGCCACAGTTCGACCCGCGTGATGGGGACGCCGCCGAAGGCGCTGGCCGAAACGGCCACGTAACTGTCCGCCAATACCGAGGCCCCCGAAGCCGGGTCCGTGATGGTTACGCTCGGCGGCTCATTCTGCGCCTGGGGCCGCTGCTGCCGAAGGTACAGAACGGCGTAGACGCCCAGCACCACGCAGGCCAAAGCGGCAAGCACAGAGAGAGTAACACCGATCCATTTGGTACAGCCGCGCCCCTTCCTCATGGCGCTCCTCCTCTATCCAAGGCTGGCCACGACCTGGTGCGTCAGGAACTCTTGCCCCTGCGCTACTCGGCCGGCGTCGCCGGCCCAGCGGGCCGGGCGTCGCCCCAACCGAGAAACCACGTCAACGCAAGGTCGCGTACTGCGCTGTTAGGGGGTGTACGCAGGCTGCTTCACCGGGCAATTCAAACCTTCAGCCTGCGGGAAGACGTACAGGGTGTAGCAGACCGAGGCGTGATAGCCGACGTACTCGCTGGCGTACGGATCCCCGGTCCCTGGTCCGACGCAGACCTCCCTGCCACAGCCCAGTTTCTGCTGGGCTTCCTCCAGGGAGGCAAAGTTGTATACCACCCTGTGCACACCAACGTTCTCGTCGCCCCCCACAAGAATCAAGGTGTTCGAGAAACTGTCATAGACCTCGATACTGATCGGACCGCCGCCCCCGCCGGTTGCGGTCTGGCCCAAGGACACCACCACCGTGTCGGGAAGAGCATCCTCAAACCGACCCAGCCACGCCACTGAATGCGGGCCGCAGTCGTCGTCAATGTGAGGCCAAGTACCCATGCAGCCAGGCGTGAAAAGCCCGGGGTCGCAGCTCCAATAGAACTGTTTCGTTACGCCGTTTACCCTGAGATACCAGTAAAGGTCCAGGTCATCGCAATCCTCAATGAAGGTGATGGTGTTGAACTTGACCATGGCATACA
>JBAVWD010000643.1:0-5743 GCA_049697655.1 Anaerolineae bacterium
GACCAGGCTGGTGCCTACAGGCTGGAGGGAAGGTTGGTCAAGGACATTCTGCGCTGGTTGGACATCCGCGGAAACGTGCTGTGGCTTTCCATCACTGGAAGAACTAGAGGTAACGGTCTTCTGGAAGGCGACCTGAGGACGGGTGCCGCCATGTTCTCATTCAGGAAGGGCGTGCCCCTGGTACCCATGGGGCTGGTGACGAAGGAGAACAAGGGCAAGTTGAGAGTGGTCGGTGTGAGATTCGGCGAGCCCATCTACCCTCTACCAACTGGCGAGCTGGACGATTTCGAGAGGGCCGACTACCTGATTGACCTGACCACCCTGGCGATGTGTGAAGTGGCGCGCCTCTTGCCGCGTGGTCAGAGGGGCGACTTCGAAGAAGCTGAGCAGAAGCTGGAGGAGACCAGGAGGCGCTTGGGGATAGAGTGAGCTTGTGGCGCCCAGGGGGACCTATCCCATTACTGGGTGCCGGGTGGGCTGCTGCATGACCAGGGGGGCCTACGGCCGGGATGGGCTGCGGGCCCCTTTGTTTTTGTCAGCACGAGGAGATTCTCGTCCTCTGCACGGCAGCGGGTGCAAATGCGGGCGCACATCGGAGAGCGGTGGCCGTTTGAGCTGTCGTTCATCTCCCCCAACGATGCCTTTGCAGGGTGCTGACGATACGTTTATAATGGACTAGGCTGAACCTGGATCAGCGCTGTCGCGGCGAGATCGCAATCGGCGGCGGCACATCACACGTTCAACTTCCCATAGGAGGTAAGTCATGGAGGGTCTACTGGCCACGGGAAGCTGTCTGTTGGTCCCCGTTATCTTCGTACTCCTCTTCGTGCTCATGCTGGTGTTGTCTGGCATCAAGCTGCTCTTCGAGTACGAGAGGGGCGTGGTTTTCACCCTGGGCAAGTACTCCAGCACGCGCAATCCCGGTCTGACGGTCATCATTCCCGTAATACAGTCCATGCGCAAGGTGGACATGCGTATCAAGACCGCCGAGATTCCGCGGCAGGAGGTGATGACCAAGGACAACATCCCCATGCTGGTCAATGCGGTGGTCTACTTCCGGGTCGTGAACCCGGCCGACGCCATCATCAAGATCGAGGACTACGTTTTCGCTGTACGCCAATACACGCAGGCCGCGCTGCGGGACGTGATCGGGAACGCGGAGATGGACTTCGTCCTTACCGAGCGAGAGCGAATCGCTGAGAGCATCAAGGAGATCGTGGATGCCGAGACCATTGGCTGGGGTGTGGACATAGAATCCATCAAGATCCAGGAGGTGGAGCTGCCGGCCGAGATGAAGCGGGCCATGGCCAAACAGGCAGAAGCGGAGCGGGAGCGTCGTGCCATGATCATCGCTTCGCAAGGCGAGCTTTCCGCCTCTGAGAATCTCAGGCAGGCGGCGGAGAACCTCTCGAAGAGCAGGGGCGCATTGCACCTGCGGACACTACAGACCATACGAGATATCGCCGCCGACCCTTCGGAGAAGATCGTGCTCTTCCTGCCCTCTGACCTTGGTGGTGTCATCAAGTCCCTGGTTGAGGGAGACCAGGAATAGTGAAGGCCAGACGGGCTGTGCTTCCCTAGGGGTGAGAAAGGGCACTGCGTGGCGACAATCTCGGGCTACCACGTGCTGCGGCGTGTCCGTGAGCTGGCGGTCTCACACCCACGGGTGATGACGCTGGATCAAAAGACGCGCTATCTCCAGATCGCCTTCAATTACGACCTCCAGATGGTGAGGCGCATCTTGCCCACCATAGTGGCCAGCGAGCGGATCCTGATCGAGGCCGGGACCCCTTTCATCAAGCGAGAGGGCTCGGCAGGTATCGAGGGCCTTCGCGAGATGTGGGATGGACACATCGTGGCGGACCTGAAGACGGTGGACGGGGCGCTGGGGGAGGTGGATGAGGTGCGCAGGGCTGGTGCGACGGCGGCCACGGTTCTGGGCAGTTCGCCTCCTGAGGCGCTGGACCTCTTCATCGCCCGCTGTACCCACCTGGGCATGAGCTCCATGATCGACATGCTCGGGGCACACGACCCACTACGGGTTCTGATGCAACTGAAGACCCCGCCCGACGTGGTGGTGCTCCACCTGGGCCGCGATGAGGAGGCCACGCGGGGTAAGGTGATCCAGTACCGTCACGTCAATCGCGTGCGCAGCAAGTTCGACGTTCTGATTTCTGCGGCTGGCGGCGTGGACCTCAAAGAGGCGCGCAGTGCCATCTTCAATGGGGCCAACATCGTGGTGGCCAACCTGGTGAAGCCCGGGGACCCCTGGACCGGCATCAGCACAGACACCGACGTGGCGGAGATGGCGCAGGAGTTTCTGACCACCATCGAGTGACAAACGGCGTCCACTGCTGGGTGCCAGCCCCTGCGCTTCGCTCACGGGTCGCTGAGAACAACCCTTCCGCGTTCGGCGGACAACTCCCCCAACAGGGGGAGATGACGGGCTGTTCTCACCCTCGCGCGCTTAGAATCTTCACTCTGGGGCGGACAAATCTGTTCTATGTCCGAACCAATTACACCGAAGTAAGTCTTGCTCGCTTTTTGGCCTACCGGTAGGCTCAAAAGTGCGCATCACTTCTTTCGAGTTATATAGCTTCTGTGCCGTCTTGGTAGATGGCCTCAGAGACCGTCAGGTAAGGGGCGATGGGAGGCCTGTATCGTCGAAGGCATGGGCACCAGTGAGCCAGCGGGCAGGCCGCTGGGAATGACCCCGGCGTCTCATAGGCGGCGCAGCGCAAGATGTCGGCAGGGCTTGGAAAGAACAGTCCTCGTAGCAGCCAATCCCGCTTGCGAGCAAGCCCAAGAGCGAGAGGAAGTTGGGCTACTCATCCTCACCTTCGCCCAGTCGCCGGAGCCAGGCACCAGCCCGGCGCCAAAGACGCCGCCACCAGGACTGGATTCGGGCCAGGTGGTAGAGCATCCACCGCCAGAAGATGCGCCAGCGGGGCGGCTTGGGCACTGGCAAGGGTAGGCTCCACTCGATGGCCGTGGCGGCCCAGGCGAGGCCGGCCCCAAATGCCACACACACGACCAGGTCCCCCTTCTGCACCCGGCCCTCGTCAATCGCTTCGGCTAGAGCCATCGGCACCGACGCGGACGAGGTGTTGCCGTAGCGGGCCAGGTTAGTGAACACCCGATCGGGCGGGATCCCGAGCGCCTGGACGGCATTCTGTATGATGCGGTCGTTGGCCTGATGGGGCACAAAGAGCGCAATATCCTCGACCTTGAGGCCGACCAGCTCCACCACCTGCCGGGTGGCCTCGGGCAAGACGCGAGTGGCAAAACGGAACACCTCGCGCCCGTCCATGTGGATGTAGTGCTGGCGCTGGTTGACCGTCTCGCTGGTGGCGGGCTGAACGCTTCCGCCGGCAGGCAGCTTGAGCAGGTCTCCACCCGACCCGTCGGCACGGAGCACCGAACCCAGCACGCCGCCCCGGGCTCCGCTGGCCTGCAATACCAGCGCCCCGGCCCCATCGCCAAATAGGACACACGTGTTTCGGTCGCTCCAGTCGGTGATACGGGATAGGGTCTCGGCGCCGATCACCACGGCGTTGTCGTATTGCCCCGCTTCGATCAGGCCGGCCGCTACGCTCAGGCCATAGAGGAACCCGGAACAGCCCGCCGACAGATCAAAAGCGCCCGCCCTGCGCGCCCCCAGGGCGTCTTGGACCAGGCAGGCAGTGGACGGAAAGGCATAGTCGGGCGTGACGGTGGCGACGATGATCAACTCCACCTTGCGCGGATCGAGCTCGGCGACATCTAACGCAGCCTGAGCCGCGCGAAGGCTCATGCTGGCCGTGGTCTCGCCACTGCCCGCCACGCGTCGCTCGAGGATGCCTGTCCGCTGGCGGATCCACTCCTCCGAGGTATCTACCATTCGTGAAAGGTCATCGTTGGTCAACACCCGGGTCGGCACGTATCGGCCCCAGCCCGAGATGTGTGCGGCCCTACGCCGTTCGTTCGCCATGGCCTGCCTATGTCTCCCAGCTCCGAAAGACCAAGCAAGCATTCTGGCCGCCGAAGCCGAAGGAGTTGGAAAGCGCGATGTCCACCTGGGTCCGTCGAGCCTCGTTCGGCACGCAGTCCAGGTCGCACTCGGGGTCCGGATGCTCGTAGTTGATGGTGGGGTGCAGAATGCCCTCCCGAATCGTCATAATGGTGGCTATCGCCTCCACCGCACCGGCCGCACCCAGCAGGTGCCCGATCATGGACTTCGTAGCATTAACCGGTATCTCGTAAGCACGAGAGCCGAAAACGCTCTTGATCGCTACCACCTCCGCCGGATCGCCTATCGGCGTCGCCGTGGCATGGGCGTTGATGTACCGAATGTCCTCAGGCTTCAAACCGGCGTCGGCGATCGCCCGGCGCATAGCAAGAGCAGACCCCCTACCCTCAGGGTGCGGGGCGCTGACATGATAGGCATCGGAGGAGACGCCATATCCCAACACCTCGGCGTAGACCCTGGCTCCCCTCGCCATAGCATGGTCCAGACTCTCTAGAACCAAGACGCCACAACCGTCCGAAACCACGAAGCCATCCCGCTCGGCATCAAAGGGACGGGACGCCCGTTCCGGCTCATCATTGCGGGTCGAGAGGGCCCGCATAGCACATATCCCGGCCAGAGCAAGCTCACACATCGTGGACTCTGTGCCCCCGGCAATCACCACCTGGGCAGACCCGTCACGGATAGCCCTGGCCCCTTCGCCGATGGCTTGATTTCCAGAGGCACAGGCCCCCACTACCGTCGAGGAGTACCCTCTGATGCCAAAAGCGCATGCTACATGATGGGCCGCCGCATTGGGTATCATCGAAGGTACGAAGAGAGGAGGGACCCTTCGCACCCCCTTGTTCAACAGAATCAGATGCGCCATTTCTGACTCCACCAGCGCTCCTCCAATGGCGGTGCCTATTACCACCCCTACATCCTCCGCAGTGCTTTCATCCACCGTCAACCCCGCGTCCTCCAGGGCCATCTTCGCCCCAGCCACGGCGAACTGGCTGAAGCGGGCCATGCGCCTGGCCTCCCTGACATCCATGTACTCGCCGGGGTCGAATCCCTTCACCTCCCCAGCGATCTGAGTAGGATAGGCGGAGGCATCAAACTGCGTAATACGCCCGATGCCTGAACGTCCCTCAATCAACGCCTGCCAGGTATCCTGTACATTCAACCCCAGAGGCGTGATAGCCCCCATGCCCGTGACCACCACTCTTAGCCTGTTACCTAGGCCCATTCGTTACCTCCCCACCACTGCGGGCCTCTGCTGCCCTGCTTGTGCTTCAAGAATCGGAGAGTCGTCTGTCTGAAAAACAAAACAATAGCCTAAGTAGGGAAACCCTTCAGCCTTCTAAGAGTTACTATCGATGCGAATCCCCCTTTCGCTTGCCTTGACAAAGCGAAGCCTATCGAGATCCCTGATCAAAGCGAAGTAAGTCTTGCTCGCTTCTTGGCCTACCGGTAGGCTCAAGAGTGCGCATCACTTCTTTCGAGTTACATAGAGCAGGGGCTTGCTGGGCTGTGCCAGTGTACGTGTGCATGGGTGGTATGATAAGCCTATGATCGAGCGTCAAAGGGGACGCTACCCCACTTGGACGGAGAGGGACCGAACTGGTGACCTGGCCTGGATACAAGAGAATCTGCATGTCTTTTGGCCCGTTGCTCACCAAGGGTATGAGCACCAAGGCCGCGGCGCCATCGTGGTTGACACCCCCCAACGGCCAACCGGCGAAGGTCACCCTTTCG
>JBAVWD010000644.1:0-2780 GCA_049697655.1 Anaerolineae bacterium
AGGCGCCAACGGGGCAGTCGGGGCACTACCCACTGGAGAGGCTGAAGAGGGTCGACAAACCGACGACGTACATTGGCCCCCATGTGCGGAGGGTCAGCGAGCGCCAGGCCGGATTCATCAAGGCCGCCTGGGGTGACTATGGCCCTCACCTTCAAGCAGAGGTGAACCGCTTCGTCAGGAAGGAGCCGGTGGCGGCCTCCCTTAATGAGATCTGCCGTGGCATCGGGCTGATGGAGCCGGTGGGGGTGTACCCCAGGCAGGCGCCGATACCGCAGGACCCAACCGCGCAGTCAAGGCACGTGAAGGCCCTGGGTTACTTCCTGCGGGCGGACTGCGTGGGTATTTGCGAGCTACCTCAGTATGCCGTTTATGAGTCGGACAGGAATGAGCGACCCATCGAGCTGGATCACAGGTATGCTATCGTGGTTCTGGTCGATCAGGGTTGGCGTACCTTCAACGGCGCTCTGGGTAGCGACTGGATCAGTGGCGCCCAGAGCTTCAAGAGCTATGCCACCAGTGGTTTCATCGCCACCGTGATGGCCAACTACATCCGTCGGCTGGGGTACGAGGCGGAGCCCCACTTCCCGACCCACTACAAAGTAGTCATCCCGCCTCTGGTACTCCTGTCCGGGTTGGGTGAGATGTCGCGGTTCGGAAACACGGTGCTCAACCCCTTCCTGGGCCCGCGGTTCAAGGCATCGGCGGTGACGACGAACCTGCCGCTGGAGCCTGACCAACCCATCGACTTCAACCTTCGCCACTACTGCCAGGTGTGCCAGAAGTGCGCCAGGGAATGCCCGTCGCAGGCCATCTCCCATAGCGACGAGATGATCATCTACAACGACTACGAGACGTACGAGCTGGATGTTCAGGCCTGCACGCGGATGCGGGTCGGCAACCCGGCGGGCGCATCCTGTGGCCGGTGCATCAAGGTGTGTCCGTGGAACAAGCCCTATCAGGGTATCCATAGAGTAATCGAGTGGTTCCTGGAGCGTTCCTCCCTCTCGCATCGTTTCTCGGTGTGGATGGACGACCTGCTGGGGTACGGCAGGCAGCACATCAAGGACAAGTGGTGGTACGATCTGGAGGAGGTGGAAGGCATCTTCCAGGTGCCTGAGAAGGTGGGGGCCTGGAGGAAGGACAGCGATCTCGTGGGCTAGATCCGCCCTCGGAGACGTACACAGAGAGGAAGTGAGAGTTGCCTACCTTCATCTACATGCTACGCCCCAAGAGTCGCAGCCTCATCGATGAAACAACCCCGGAAGAGGAAGCGAGGCTCGGCGAACACTTTGAGTACCTTCAGAAGGCTTTGGCGGAAGGCAAGCTGATCCTGGCGGGTCCGTGTGTGGACGGAGAATTCGGTGTCGTCGTTTTTCGGGCTGACACGGATGACGAGGCGTTGGAGTTCATGCAGAGCGACCCCGCGGTGAGGCACGGCCTGATGACGGCGCAGCTGCATCCCTTCCGCGTATCGCTCATGGGCACCGGCTGACGGAGGAGAGGCATGGCGTCCAGTCCCCATTCGGATCTGGCGCCGAAGTCCGATCCTGAGGTGTGAGGCTCAAGTCCCTGGGCGGGCCAAATGCCAGTGAAACCCCTGCAAGGCTTTCTCAGAAGGACGATCAGACGCCTGCTTACCGGGGAGGGCCGGATAGTCCTCGAGAGCCGCGTGCCCTCTCTGGAGGACAGGATGGACGGGATAGAGGAGTTCGGACTCTACCTGCATATCCCCTTCTGCCGACAGATCTGTCCCTACTGCCCGTACAACAAGGAACTCTACAGCCCCAGCGCGGCGTCGAAGTACGTGCAGGCCGTGAGCCGGGAGATCGACTTCTATTCGCACCTGGTGGGAGATAAGCCCGTCACCTCTTTCTACATCGGTGGTGGAACGCCCACCACGATGCTCTACAGCGGCCTGGGGGAAACGCTGGAGCACGTCTTTCGCACTTTCAACATGCAGTGCGAGATCCACATGGAGAGTCACCCCAACGACCTCAGCGAGGAGAACCTGGAAACCATCAAGTGCTTGGGGGTGCGGCACTTAAGCGTGGGGGTAGAGGCGCTCCAAGACAGGCACCTGCGGACGCTCCGGAGACCATACACCGTCCAGGAGGCCAGAGGGGCCGTGGAAAGGGCGGTGGCAGCGGAGTTCAAATGCGTCAACGTTGACGTTATCTTCGCTTTGCCGGACCAGACGCTCAGCGAGGTGGAGCAGACAGGCCGCGAGTTGGTCGAGTTGGGCGCGGACCAGGTGGCAGCCTATCCCCTTTTCGCTTTCCCTTATACCCAGATGGGCCGCGACGGCCAGGCGGACACGCGCAGCAAATCCGGTGTCCTTAGGCGGCGGAAGATGATGCGCATCCTGGAGGAGATCTTCTACGCAGCGGGCTATGAGAGGACCTCTGTGTGGGCCTTCACCAGGCGGGGAGTGCCCAAGTACTGCTCCGTCGCGGTGCCTCTCTATCTCGGCCTTGGTGCGAGCGCGGGGTCCTATCTCAAGGATATCTTCTATCTGAACACCTTCAATGTGAATGAATACATCAACTCGCTGGAGCAGGGCAGGATGCCTATCGCTCTCTCAGTGGAGCTATCGGAGCGGATGCAGATGGCGGGGTGGCTCTACTGGAGGATCTACGAGACCAGGTTCAGGAAGAGCGACTTTGAGAAGAGGTTCGGCCGGGAGTTCGACCCGGTCTTCGGGAGGTACCTGAGGCCCCTGTCGTGGGTTGGTCTCCTGTACGACGATGGGGAGGAAGTGGTGCTCTCCGACGAGGGCACGT
>JBAVWD010000645.1:0-2540 GCA_049697655.1 Anaerolineae bacterium
GTTGAGAAGGCCATGGCGTACCAGGCGCCGTTGATGCCCACGCCCAGCATCATGACCAGCGCGTAGGAGAGGGGTAGACGAATCAGCCACTGGGCGAGGATGGTGTAGTACAGCGCCGGACGCGTATCGCCTGCGCCACTGAGCGCCCCCATCATCACGTTGGCCAGGGCCAGGAACGGCTCGACGAGGGCGTTGATGCGAAGATAGGCGACGCCGACTTGGGCCACCAGTGGATCCCCCGCCTCGTTGAAGACGGCGATGATCTGGGGAGCGAAGACGAAGAGCAGGACCCCTACAGAGGACATGGCCACCACACCTATCAAGCCCATCGTCCATCCCCTCCGCTCCGCCTCTGCCGAATTGCACGCCCCCTGAGCCTGGCCCACAAGCGTGGTGGCCACGATGCCTAAAGCCATGGCCGGCATGAAAGAGAAGGATTCAGACTGAATACCCACACTGTAGGCTGCTACGTTGGCCTGCCGCTGAAAACCAGCAACGGCCGAGTTCGTCACCACCCACAGAAAAGCCAAGTTCGCCAGTGTCCTCACCACGCTCTGCTCCGCAACCGGAATACCGATGCGCAACATGCGCCAGATCAGATTCCAGTCGGGCCGAAAGGAGTCCTGCCTCGACAGCTTGACGGCAAACCTGCCGCTGAATAGCACCCCAAAACCTACCACTGTCCCCACGAACCGTGAGACCATAGTACCCATCGCGGCGCCCGTCACACCCATCTCTGGGAAAGGCCCGAAGCCATAGATGAACATGTAGTTGAAGAACACGTGGATGACATTGATCACCACCATGATCACTAAGGGGGTCCGGGTGTCCCCGGCGCCCTGCAACATGGAGTTGAACATGAAGTTGAAAATCATGAAAATGGACAGACTGAAGAAGACCTGCATGTAGGGGACAGCCAGCGCCCTGATCTCAGGCCCAGCACCGATCACTTGCAGCATAGGTGGTCCAAGCAGGATGCCAGCGAGGCTAGTGGCCAGTGACGCCAGGAATATGACCACTATGGACTGCGCGGCCACGCGGGTCACCATGTCAGGCCTCCTGGCCCCGGTGAATTGGGCGACCACGGCTCTGTTGCCCACCACCAGCCCGGCAGTCGAGATAAGCGCTACATTGACCAGTTGCAGGCTCATGCCGACCGCCGCCGTGGACTGAGTCCCCAGGCGGCTGACCATCCAGATGTCGATGATGCCCACAGTGGCCTGGAGCAGGTTGGCCAGCACCACGGGATAGGACAGGTTCCCGATCATCCCCAGGAGTGCTCTGTCCAGACTAAGATGCTGAACGAGCCTCCCATTCAGAATCCGTTCGCGCAAGATACCACCTCTACTAGTTCAGGTCTTGACGGCTCCCCCATTTCACGTCCATATCGCCGCGCACCCTAACCACGGGACGTGTATAGTCAAGGCCGCCATGCAGGTTAAGAGGGGGGTCCTTCAATACGCTGAGGCATAGACACAAAAACCCGTGACCAAACGAGAGGCCAACGGGCCTCCCGATCCTCACGGGGGATAGTGGAGGACAGCAGAGATCGGGAACCAGATCCCAACAATCACAGATGAACAGCGAACTCGGCTATGCTGGGCGCAGCCAACCTCTGGTAGTCTGCATACTTCATCTTGATGCTCGTGGTATGGGTGCCAACCTTGAAGACGATCTCTGGAACGCTGGACACCGATTCATCTACGTACACCGGCAAGTCGTAGAGAGCGCCAAAGGGTGGCATCGCCCCAACCTCACAATCGGTGAAGGTGCCAGCAAACTGCTCCTCCGTGGCCAGGCGAACCTTCTTGGCTTTGAGCACAGACTTGAGCTTCGGGAAGTCGACCCGGAAGCTCGCTGGCAAGACCAGCATCACCAGTTGGCCGTCGGCGTCCACGAGCACTACTTTGGCCAGCTGTCTACCAGGCGTGTGCTGAGCTGCTGCCACCTCCTGGGCAGTGTAGGCCACCGAGTGAATCATCGTATCGAACGGTACTCCCTCCTCACGGAGGTATCTCTCCAGCCTTTGTCTTGCGGCCATGGTCCACCCCCTCCCTTTGCTCAGAGACACACTAGGTCATAGTTCCGCTCCTGGATAACGACACTTCCACAAGAAAATCGGCGATATGGTTTGCCACCTCCTGTTCCCGTCCCCGCAAGAAGTGATCAGCGCCGTCCAGCACGATCAACTTCTTAGGCTCCGGAAGCCCCTCCACGAGAGGCCTCAAGTTTGATAACGGGCAAACGTCATCCCTATCCCCCGCCAGGAACAGCTTGGGCCGGGCGTAGCTCCGCCAAAAGTCCTCATCCAGCGACCCAATGGTCATCGGGCCCAAGGGCAGACAGAGAGCGGCAATGGCGCGGATGCGCGGGTCCGTCTCCACGTAGCGGAGCCCGACTGAGGCACCAAAGGAGTAGCCCATGAGATACAGTCTTTCTCGATCGACCCCCTCTCTGGTCGCCAGGTGCTCCACGGCACCTGCCACGTCTGCCACCTCAGCAACGCCATCGCCGAAACTCCCCGCGCTCCCACCCACCCC
>JBAVWD010000646.1:0-3713 GCA_049697655.1 Anaerolineae bacterium
GGAGTTGGTCGATGGCTGCAACGGTCATCTGAGCCGCGGTGAGACCCCTTTCCCGTTCAACGACGTACAGCACCTCGCCGTAGTTGATGATCGTCAAATAGAGCTTCGCGCTTCCTTCAGCCGCCTGCTTGAGGAGCTCCTGCACCGTCCGCTGCCCTTCCTCGGCGCCGAGGTAAGCCAGCAAGGCGTAGCTGTCTAGAACGTAGATCACTCGACTACCCATCGAGTTACCTCTCGTGAGCCCTCTCGACCAACAGCGCCCTGGTGAGCGACGCTCCCGGCAACATCCCTCGGGCACCTTCGATTGCGTCTTTCAGAGGAGGGACGAGGGCCAGCACCCCGCCATAGTCCACAATGCGCACCGTATCTCCAGGCTTGAGGCCATGGCGTCGGCGATACTTGGCCGGGATCACCACCCAGCCCTTCTGCGAGATCTTAGCGGTTGCCATCACGCGCCTCCAGGTTATACCATCAACACAAAAAGTATAACACGAGTCGCCGAGCAAGTCAAGTCGACGGGAACGTCAGCCGATCCACGGGCGGAATCCGCACCGCAGACGGCGAGTCCCACCAGCCTCTCCAGCATAGCACTCACTTGTCACCGAGACCACAGTCTGATATCATCTAGCGCTATGAAGACAACCTACAGAAAACGACTGGACAATCTGGCGCTGGCCCAGCAGGGGGCTGAGGTAGACCTGGCAGCTATCGTCCCAGGGGCCAACCTGCGCTACCTGACAGGCCTGGAGATGCACACCAGCGAGCGCATCACCCTGGCCCTCTTCCCCCAGGACGGGCAGCCGGCCTTCGTGCTGCCGGTGCTGGAGGCGCCGCGTGCTGAGGCCAACCTGGGCATCGAGGCCTCCTTCTACACCTACAGCGATGAGCAGGGCCCGGGCACCGCCTTCCAGCAAGTGGCGGGTGACCTGCGTCTGGAGGGCAAGGTCCTCGGTGTGGAGCACCTGCGCATGAGAGTCCTGGAGTTGCGCCAGTTGGAGGAGAGTGTCACCAACGCCAGGTTCGTCGATGTTGAATCCCTCTTGTCGCGCCTACGGATCACCAAGGACAAAGAGGAGATGGAGGCCATGCGCCGGGCAGGCATGGTCAACGAGGAGTGCTTTGGTCGGGTATTCGCAGATCTGAGGCCTGGAGTAACCGAGCTGGAACTGTCCGCTATCTGGCAGAAGGCGGCTCTTGATGCCGCTGGCGGCGAACTCCCTGAAGCTCCCATCGTGGCCTCGGGACTCAACGGCGCCTCACCCCACACCTGGGCCACCTCGCGCCCCGTAGCGGAAGGCGACCTGGTGACCATCGACGGCTTCCTGCGAGTCGAGGGGTACTACTCCGACATCACTCGAACCTATGCGGTGGGCCAGGTAGGCGACGAGCTGGAGAGGATCTACTCCGTTGTGGAGGAAGCCAACGCTGCGGCGCGAGACCTCATCCGGCCGGGGATCGAGGCTCAGGAAGTGGATCGAGCGGCCCGCCGGGTCATCGAGAAAGCCGGATACGGGGAGTATTTCATCCACCGCACGGGCCACGGACTGGGACTGGAGATTCACGAGCCTCCCTACATCGTGGAGGGCAATGACCTGGCTCTACAGCCAGGGATGACCTTCACCGTGGAGCCGGGGATCTACATCCCCGGCCGCATGGGCGTGCGCATCGAGGACAACGTCCTGGTCACCGAGGGCGGCTGCGAGACGCTGACCTCGTTGCCGAGGGAATTGACCAGGCCCTAGCCACAGCGCATGGAAGGCGATGTCCCTTCACCTCGACGCAGTGCTACTCCGACTGTTGACCGGCCTGGTTCTGAGCGCCATCATCGCGCTGCTCGCTCATCGGCGGCGCGCTCTCACGGCTGGCGGCGCCGCGGGTGCCATCGCCGTGGGCACCGTCATCTTCGCCTTCGGCGGATGGGTCTGGGGGTTGGTGCTTTTCGCCTTCTTCACCCTCTCCTCGCTCCTCTCGCGCTACCGGCAAGCCGACAAGAGAGAGGTGGCCGACAAGTTCCACAAAGGTGCCCGGCGCGACCTGGGACAGGTCCTGGCCAACGGAGGTCTGGCGGTCATCCTCTCGCTTCTGTACCGCTCCCACCCAATACCAGCCCTGCTGGCCGCCTTCCTGGGGGCTATGGCGACCGTCAACGCCGATACCTGGGGCACGGAGATCGGGGTGCTCAGCCCGGTGCCACCGCGGCTGATTAGCACGGGGCGCAGTGTGCCTGCGGGCACCTCCGGAGGCGTCACCCTCTTGGGCACGGCTGCTTCCACGCTCGGTGCCCTCTTCATCGGTCTGCTGGGCTACCTGCTGGTGTGTCTAGAAGCCATGGTCTCAGGAACCAACGCCCTGAGCCTATCGTGGATCATTCCGGCCACCCTCTTCAGCGGCCTGTTGGGGGCCCTCTTCGATAGTCTCCTGGGTGCCACCGTGCAAGGCATCTTCTACTGTGCCAGATGTGAAACGGAGACCGAGAGGGAGGTGCACGGGTGCGGGCTGCGCACGAGCCAGGCCCGAGGCTGGCGGTGGCTGAACAACGATGTGGTCAACTTCCTCAGCTCAGCCTGCGGCGCCCTGATGGCCATCGCGCTGTGGGGCGTGATGGCGGGGGTTTGAGGACGCAGGGAATGATCTGTTGCAGAGGGAAGACCCAGCTCGATTGACAGAAGAAGAGTCCATTGCGCTACGACCGGCCGGTCCCTTCTTCGCGCTCTGCGAGATGCTCCCTAGGACTGGAAGTTCACTATCCGAGCGAAGCTCTCCGGATCCAGTGATGCACCCCCTACCAAGGCACCGTCGACCTGGGGCTGTGCCAAGAGGTCATCCACGTTACCCGGCTTGACGCTGCCCCCGTACATGATGCACACCCCCTGGGCGACCTGGTCACCGTAGAGCCCACCAAGGCTGTAACGAATCGCCGCGTGCATCTCATCGGCCTGTTGAGGGGTTGCGGTGTGACCCGTGCCAATGGCCCATATGGGCTCGTAGGCGATGGCCACGTCCTTCATCGCCTCGGCGGGGATGCCTTGCAGATCGCGCTCGACCTGCATGCTGACCACACTCTTCTGCCGCCCTTCCCCACGCTGCTCCAGAGTCTCGCCGACGCAGAGAATGGGCTTGATCCCATGCTCCAGAGCAACCTGCAACTTCTCGTTGATGAACTGGTCGCTCTCCTGGAAGTACTGGCGGCGCTCGCTGTGTCCCAGAATCACGTACTGGCAGCCCACGTCCAGAAGCATCTTGGGCGCTATCTCCCCAGTATACGCCCCCTCCTCCGCTGGGTACAGATTCTGTGCCCCGACCTTGACGTTGCTCCCCTTGAGGACCTCGGCGACTGGGTGCAAGGCGGTGAAAGGAGGACAAACGACAATCTCTCTGTCCCTTACACCTGCCAAGGCCTCTTTCAACACCTCCACCAGGGCCACCGACTCGCCCACGGTCTTATACATCTTCCAGTTCCCGGCCATGATGATCCTACGTGTCACGATGCCCTCCAAACTGTCCTCATAGGTCACCCTCCATACGAGGGTGGCGGACTATCCGACTTTCGATTATACCAAAGCACCAGCCCCATGCCAATACAAAGAGCATCACATCTTTGACTCCAGGTCAATAGCAGGTATAATAGGTTATTCCGGCCTCGTTATGACACGCACGGAGGGGCGACCTACCCAAGATTAGTGCCCATGGCTCACCGATTGTCACTGGACCAG
>JBAVWD010000647.1:0-3047 GCA_049697655.1 Anaerolineae bacterium
CGTTGTGCCCTCAACAACCTGGAGGTCTTCACAAGCCTCCGGACGCGTATGAACCGGGAGGGTCTCTCGGCCCTGGAGCACCAGCAGAAGGTCGCCAGGATAGTCAGCGAGGGCGTCCTCTTCGAACGACCTGGGCCCCTGAAGAGAGAAGGCACGACCCCCTTGTACCTTGGTTGCCTATATCAGAGCAAGCCGGTCGAAGCAAGAATGATCATCTCCGTGTTGGAGCGAGCTGGCCTCGATCCCCTCGTGGCTGAGGAAACCTGCTGTGGGTACTTCGCGGACGCTGTTGGTTTCGACGAGGATTTCGGGCGCATCCAGGAGAGATTCAGAGAGTCCTACGGGACAAAAACCGACGAAGAGATCCTGACCCTCTGCCCCACCTGCACCATCACCCTGCGAGACAAGTACGGCCTCAACGTCAAGCACGCCATCGTCGCAATCGCGGAGAGGATGGAGGGACTGAACCCCCGCCAGCTCAATCTCAAGGCCACCTATCACGACCCCTGTCACCTAGGACGTATGCTAGGCATCTGTGACGAACCCCGAGACATTCTGCGCGCCCTGGGGGTGGAACTCGTGGAGATGGAGCACAATCGTTTGTTCTCCAGTTGCTGCGGGGGTGGTGGCGGGGTATCGGATACCGAGCAAGACCTGGCGCTGGAGGTGGCGAAGAACCGCATTCGAGATGCTCTGAGCGTGGGAGCGGAGAACCTGATCACAGTCTGCCCCACCTGCGAGCCCACTCTCCTGCGCGGGGCAAGCCGTCTGGCCAACGAGATGGACGTTTTCGTTGACGTCCGCAGCCTCTGGGCCCTCCTCGACGAAACACTCCGGCAAAAAGAGTAGCCGAGAATCTCACTGCTAACCCTCGGGCTGCTCTCCTTCGGCCTTCGTCCCCTTTCGCCTGCTCCAGTAATCCTCCATCGCCGCTCGGACGGCATCCGCCGCCAGGTTCGAGCAGTGTTGCTCCTGCGCCAGCAGACCTCCCAGGGCCTCAGTCAACGCCTTGTTCGATAGCATGACCGCTTCGTCCAGGGACTTCCCCTTGATTCTCTCCGTGGCGATACTGTCGGAAAACGCGCTCCAATCCCTCTTGTAAGGCTGGCCAGAATAGGCAAGGCGTACTGACCCTGACCATCCGTCCCCTGGTGTGCAGGCCAACCAACACCCGGTGACGTGGTGCGAGAAGAAGAGGTCGAGGCAGCAGAACGGCCACCAAAGGCAGCAAGTGAGCCCCACTTGACACTTTCTTGACCTCCTCGCCCGCTTTCTTGTCCCCTCATTGACGCGTTTTCCGGTAGACTTTGTTCAACGAGAAGAGAATGGGGACATGGTGATGATCGATCTGATGTTCATTGGCCTCCTCGTAGCTTTCTACGCCATGAGCCTGGGGCTGATCGCTGTCTGTCAACGGGGGATGGAGGATTGACATGGTGCTGTCGTACCTCATCGGAGGCCTGATCGCCCTGGGGCTGCTGGTATATTTGTTTGTCGCTCTGCTGAAGCCGGAGAGGTTCTCGTGACACTTCAGGGCATTGTCCAGATCGTCCTCTACCTGACTGTGCTGCTGGCGCTGGTCAAGCCACTTGGCTGGTACATGGCGCAGGTATATGAGGGCCACCCGATCCTGCTTGACCTGGTTCTAGGACCGGTGGAGCGGTGGATCTACCGCCTCGGTGGTGTGCGCCGGGATGACGAGATGAACTGGAAGACCTACGCCGTGGCCGCACTGCTGTTCAACGTGGCTGGGCTGCTGATCGTCTATGTCTTGCAGCGGCTGCAGGGCGTGCTGCCGCTGAACCCGCAGGGCTGGGGTGCTGTCTCACCGACTCTGGCGTTCAACACCGCCGCCAGCTTCGCCACCAACACAAACTGGCAGGCCTACGGTGGCGAGACGACCATCAGCTACCTCACCCAGATGCTAGGGTTCACCGTGCAGAACTTCCTTTCGGCTGCGACGGGCATGGCGACGCTGGTGGCGCTGATCCGCGGACTGGCCCGCCGCTCGGCGCAAACCATCGGCAACTTCTGGGTAGACCTGACGCGCGGCACGCTGTACATCCTCCTGCCCTTGGCGGCTGTACTGGCGCTGGCCCTGGTTTCACAGGGTGTCGTGCAGACCCTCAGCTCATCTCAGACCGTGCCTCTGCTGGAGCCGACAGTCGATGTCAATGGCCAGCCGGTTACGGAGCAAGTGTTGGCGCTCGGCCCAGCAGCTTCGCAGATCGCCATCAAGCAGCTCGGCACGAATGGCGGTGGCTTTTTCAACGCCAACTCCGCGCACCCGTTGGAGAATCCAACGCCGCTCTCCAACTTCCTGGAGATGCTGGCCATCCTCGCCATCCCCGCCGCGCTGTGCTACACGTTTGGCAGAATGGTGGGCGACACGCGGCAAGGCTGGGCCGTGCTAGCGGCGATGACGATTGTGTTCGTGGGGCTACTCGCCGCGGCCGTCGCTGCGGAACAAAACGGCAACCCGTACTTGACGGACCTGGGGGTGAACCAGACCGCCAGCGACCTGCAGCCAGGCGGTAACATGGAAGGGAAAGAGGTCCGCTTCGGCATCGCCAACTCGGCGCTGTGGGCGACGGCCACGACCGCCGCCTCGAACGGCTCTGTCAACGCGATGCACGACTCATTCACCCCGCTGGGCGGGCTGGCCCCAATGTGGCTGATGCAGTTGGGTGAAGTGATCTACGGCGGTGTCGGCTCCGGCCTGTATGGCATGCTGGTCTTTGCCATCATCGCCGTGTTCATCGCCGGGCTGATGGTTGGTCGCACGCCGGAATACCTGGGCAAGAAGATCGAAGCGTACGAGATGAAGATGGCTTCGCTGGTGATCCTCATCCCGCCCATGCTCGTGTTGATGGGGACCGCGTTGGCCGTCACCACCGGTGCGGGCCAGGCGAGCATCTTCAATCCCGGGCCGCATGGCTTCAGCGAGGTTCTGTACGCTTTCTCGTCAGCCGGGAACAACAACGGCAGCGCTTTCGCCGGCCTGGGTGCCAACACTCCCTTCTACAACGTCGTGCTGGGCCTGGTCA
>JBAVWD010000648.1:0-1892 GCA_049697655.1 Anaerolineae bacterium
GGCTGAGCGAAGCACATAGCGGCCACCGTCCTCCGATTCTGTCCCCACGCAGGAGGACAACGCAGGGCCACAGACCCCTCTCACTGTTGGACAACCTGTCGTTGGCAACCTCTGCTCGAATAGAGAAGGGCCGTCCCGCAACGGGACAGCCCTTCCAGAAGCCAGTAGCGATCAGTGGACTACTCTCTCGTCCTCCACCGCAGTCCAGCGTAGCCCGCCAAGCCCATCAACCCGCTGCCCAGGAGTAGAATCGCGCCTGGCTCGGGAACGAACACCTCCTCCACAACTGGGTCAAGAAGCTTGAAGTCAGCACCATAGTCAAACAGGGCTGCAACGTCCGGATTCCCGTCGCCGTCCTCGTCATAGCAGCCGCTGGGATCCACCTTCGCGTCGTATGCTCCGTTCCCGTTGGCATCCATGTAGCCGCAGATGTACAACCCGGCCGATACACCAGAGCAGTACAGATAGTACTCCCCGGGGCCGGGCTGGTCGTCGGAGCACTTCGCCACCCATGGCTCCAACTTCTCCGAACCCTCCACATGAACGGGGCCGTGAGCCGCACCTGTGTAGGTCACAGTGCCAGAGAACTCAGGTGCCGCAAGGGCTACCCCGCCCGCCACCAGCAGCGCCAAGCTCACACCCAACAACATTCCTCGTAGCCAGTGTCTCTTCATTGTCTCACCCTCCTTTGTTGCTTGACCAAGTCCCGTGTTGCTGCTTGCATTATAGTGCGATTCTGCGTCGTTGTCAATACTCGGCAGACATGCTTTGTGCGGACTCTATAGATCTCCATCAAGGCCACTATGGCGTTGACAAGCCGGTGGCACATCGCACGTGCACCATAAAGCTTAGCGCCACACCCGCCCCCAGACGAGGGAGGCTCGCCTGCGACCGCCAGCGTCCACCAGTAAAGAAAAGGGCTGTCCCTGGCCTGCAGTGTCGGCGAATGGTTGGCGGTTCCTCGTGGTCTCTCCCAGCGTCCGCCACGAGACTCCATGGCCGGCCACCGCCTGTGATACGTTCGCCTCCCGAGCAGCGAGGCTTCCAGCCGCGCGCTGAAACTGGCCTGGCGCTGACTCGCGATTTGTGGCATAATACCGTAATTCAGTTCCCCACGCCGTCAGCTAAGTGACCTACAGCTCTCCGTCGCAGGAGAACCCTGCCACTGAGGCCACATGAAAGCACCGCCGACTCCGTCCACCTGTTTACGAGTACACTCTTCGCGCTCAGTGCAGTGAAGTGCGCACCAGACCTATAGCACGAATTGGCGGCAACCAGCACCACCACACAGGGAGGAGGTCGTAACAGATGAAGTACATGGTCTTAGGCAGACGAAACCTGGTGCCGATGGAACCGAAAATGGCCATCGGCCTATTTCAAGCGGCCAAACAGTGGATCAATGCAGGTCTCGCCGACGGTACCCATGACCTGCACTACGTCCACGTCGATACGGGTGCGGGTTTCACCATCAGCAATGCGGACTCCCACGAAGAGATCCATGACAAGATCATGGAGTACCCGTTGTATCCCTTCTTCGACTGGGAGGTCATCGGCCTGGTGAACTGGAGCCATGCCTATGACAAGAACATTGAGTTGTTCCAGAGAATCGCGGCCATGACCTAGTCCTCTAAGAGGTTCACGGCAAGGCGATGGCCGCACTCGATGATACATGGATGCTGGTTGCCGCCGCCTCCCTGAGCATGGCCTCGCCCGTCGCGATCTTCGCGCTGTTGAGCGCGCTGGTTTGGAGATCGCCAAAGCTCGTGCGGCTCGCGGCGCTGCCGCCGTTCCACGGTCTGGTTGTTCGCACGCTGCGCTGCTGGCATAACCGAAGGAGGAATCGAAGAATGCTCTACTTGCAGGAAGAAGAAGGGCGAGCCAAGGTCTGGTTG
>JBAVWD010000649.1:0-1679 GCA_049697655.1 Anaerolineae bacterium
GTGGTCGAAGGAGTGACTGGCTTGTTTTTCCGCGAGCAGACCGCGGAGTCTCTGGCAGAGGCGGTGGCCCGCTTCGACGACGGTGATTTTGATGGCGCCGCCATCCGGCGCCATGCCCAGAGTTTCGACAAGGAGACTTTCAAGAACAGGTTGCAAGCCTTCGTAGGTGAGAAGCTAGGAGGCTGAGCGCGCGAGCCTGGCCAGGAGGGGGAAGGAGAACTGGCGACATGGAGCTGCGAGAATACTGGAGAATCCTGTGGCGCCGCTGGTGGCTAATCGCAGGCTTGGTTTTGCTCGTCCTGGCGGGAAGTATGGTCTTTCGCCCACACCCGACTCCGATGTACCAGGCCACGATGAGATTCACCATAGGGGTGAGTCCGGAGACCGATCCCGAGAGGTTGACCATGGACCCCCTCTACTCAGCCTACCTGGCCTCGGAATACATCGCCGATGACTTCACGGAGATCATGAGGAGTGAGTCCTTTGCCGGCGACGTGACCGCAAGGCTGGCAGGCCAGGGGATCATTGTCCCCCC
Organism: Anaerolineae bacterium; assembly: GCA_049697655.1. Classification (GTDB taxonomy): domain Bacteria; phylum Chloroflexota; class Anaerolineae; order UBA7937; family B3-Chlor; genus JAUVXJ01. The sequence goes on from JBAVWD010000649.1 coordinate 536, forward strand.
GGGGGTCATCCAGGGTTTCACCGTCGCCGAGAAGCAGCACCGCATTCTCACCGTGCAGATCACCTGGCCCGACCAGGCACAGCTTCGGGCCATTGCCGAGGCAGCCGGCGAGACCTTGCAGGAGGAGAACGCCAAGTACTTCCGGCAGCTGGGTTCCGAAGGAGCAGAGGTCTTCGTCATCGACTCACCCACCATCGTCCCTCTCGGCGTCAGCCTGAAGGATCGCCTGGACATACCCATCCGGTTGGCGTTGGCCCTCATGGCTGGTGTCGGGCTCGCTTTCCTACTGCACTACCTGGACGACACGGTTCACGAGCCCGAGGAGGTGGAATCGCTGGGGATTAGTGTCCTGGGGCGGATTCCTCCCTCCGGGTGGCGGGAGCGTCTGCCGTGGCACCGTCGCCCCTAGGACCCTCTTGACCCCGTCCAAGAGAGCTCAGCCGTGTTGAGAGCTGCGTCCTCTCCGCGCACGCAACAACCAGACAATCCCCACGCAAAGGGCTCCCAGCAGGAAACCGGTGAGCAGAGGAACCAGAATAGACACCAACGTCAGCACCAGGGCCACCACATCCTCTGCGGTACTGACCACTGGATTCAGAAGCCCACCACTGGCGCCGGTGACCACCGGCCGGATGGTCGCCTTGGTCGCATGGACGCCGCCAGCAACGACCAGGCCGCAGATCAGGGCCAGCACGGGGTGGATGTCGCTGATCACGCTGCTGCTGGCCGCAAAGAGAATGGCTCCCGCCACCGGACGGATGAAAGTCTGCAAGACGTCGTTCGCCGAGTCCACCCCGGCGATTCGGTCGGCGAAGAGCTCGATGACCAGCAGAACGGAGATCACTAGGATCACCCATCCGTTGGTCAGGTGGTTATAGGGTGAGCTCAGGGTGATGAGATTGGTGAAGCGGGCCACCAGGGCCACGATCAGCAAGGGCAGGTACGCATTCAACCCTGCCGATACAGAGAGCCCAAAAGCGGTGAATATGCCCGCGAACGCCTCTATCATTGAAAACCCCCGCCCCCAGGGAGACGGTTACTGCACCGGATTGGCCCACTGCTGCCCGTCATCGATCACGATGAGGGACACTGGCCTTCGCGGCATGGAGTTCCTGGGGCATCGAGCCAACCTCGCCACACCGGA
>JBAVWD010000650.1:0-3825 GCA_049697655.1 Anaerolineae bacterium
CCCTTCGACTGAGCTCAGGGCAGGCTTCAAGAGGCTCAGGACGGAGATCAGGCTGCGTCCCCTTCGACTCTGCTCAGGGCGCGGCTTCGATACGCTGCTTCGCAGCTACTCAGGATGGATCCTTGCGGCAAAGAAAAGAGCCTCGGGGAACCAACCCCGAGGCTCTCTCGTGATCGCGTTAGCTCACGCCTTCGCTCGGCCTAGTAGCGATCCTGGCCGTAGCTCTGGCGCGGAGCGGCCTCGGTCACCACCACATCGGTGGCTCTCGGCCCGCGCTGGTCCTGCTCGATAGCGAAGTCGACCTTGTCGCCTTCGTTCAGCGAACGGGGCCCACCAGCGCGAATGCCCGAGAAGTGCACGAACAGGTCCTTGCCCTCATCACGGGTGATGAAGCCGAAGCCCTTGCCCGCGTTGAACCACTTGACGGTGCCTACGCCTCTTTGCTCTGACATAGCTGTTCTCCTTTCCTAGATTTAGAAGGTGCGGCTGTGCGTCAGGAGGCCTCGGCCTCCATCCAGATCAGCACTTACACATCGCCGCTCAGTCCAGGATGAGAAAACAGCTACTGGTGAGCTTCTTCCACCTGCGACAAGCAAGGTCAGTGTGTACCTTCTTGCCCTAAGTATACGGGCAAAACTGGCATTTGTCAAGTGAGCTGTGGAGGGTGTGGGCAGCGACATGGCAGGCGCTTCGACAAGGCTCATCCTGAGTGCCCGGAGGGTGTATCGAAGGATGAGCCCGATGGCGCGGCCCACTGAGCCGGCTTTACCTGGAGTTAGCGCAGGACTTAATTCCGGCGCGCCCCCTTCGACCAGGCTCAGGGCGCAGCTTCGGTACGCTGCTTCGCAGCTATCCTTCGACTGGGTTCTGGATGCACCCTTCGATACGGGCTGCGCCCTACTCAGGATGCGTCCCCTTCGACTCTGCTCAGGGCGCGGCTTCGACTGAGCTCAGGATGCGTCCCCTTCGACCAGGCTCAGGACGCCCTAGCCTTCGGCCTCTTGCTGCGCTCGCTCCAACAGGTCGGCCACACCCAGCTCATCCGCCTATCGCTGGAGATACGTTCTGTCCAGGGCGTCACCCTGCACCTTCAGGACGCCCACGACGTCGTGCCACTGCCGGTCCGAAGACTCTCCACCCTGTCGATACCACTCCAGCTTGGCAAGCACCAGGTCCTCGGGCGTGGCAAAATACGCCGAGCGTGCCGGCGCGGGGGAGATCTCATGAAGCGTGCGCCGCTCCAACTCGGCCCGGTCGAAGGGGCGATTCCCGCACACGAAGATGTCCACCTTGAACGCCGAGTCCAGATGGATGGCGTTGAAGCTGCTGCGCCGTCGAATGGCCTCCCGGACCGCCTGGAGATCCACGTAGAAGTCTTCGCCCAGCTCGCAGACCAGGGGCTCAGAGTGCTCCAAACGCAGGTCAGCCACGATGTCGGCGTCCATTGTGGCCCGGGCAACCCCGTGCAGGGCGCTGGCCATGGACCCTGTGATGAGGTATGGGACCTCCAGTGACTCCAGAGCTTGGACGACCATGAGGGTCACTGCGAGGGGATCCGACTGCACCAGGGCCTCCTATTCTGGCGGGGGACCGTAGGCACGGGTGGCCAATTCGCTGCCCAGCACCTGGGCCGCCAGACGCCGGCGCAGTTCCGCGGAGCTTGCTTCAGGGTGACGTTGCTTCAGCCCGGCAAGGAGGAGAGTGTAACAGGCCTGCGACATCTGGACGCCAAGGTCTAGCCTCCGCCAGGGCGGCATCTGACGCAGCAACTCGATCTGCAAACGCTCTGCACTGGGGTGCGTGTCAGCTGATAGAGTGGCCATGCTTTCTCCCGCATGTGTGTGGATCTGGCCCGGGTTCACGTTCCGGTCTCGGTGCGTGTGCCTCAAGATGGCCCCAATCGGTCAGTCCCCTTCGATCCTCGGCCTTGCAGGGCGGTCCGTCGTAGCTTCTCCACGGTATCGTGGTACTCTTCCACGCTGAGCCCCATGTCTCGCAGGATCTTACGCAGCAGGGGCCGGACGATGACCTGGCAGCCGTGATCGGGGAGCACTACAATGCGCCCTTCAGCATTGCGGAAGGTATTGTGGCTCCCTCGCAGCGAAGCCAGGCAAACCCCGCTGCCTCGGCCACCTTCCTCAATTGCCGGTAGGGGACAAGGCGCAGGCGGGTCAAGCGGTTACCTCTACTCGCCAGGTGCCGACGAAGTCAGGCAGTGGTTCCTCCGGTTGGGCGGTCCTGAGATACGCCCGAATCGCCTCCTGCATATTCGCTTCCAGGGTGGGCAGGTCGGGGGCCTGGGTGTAGCAGCCGGGTAACTCTACAACCTCACCCACCAGCCATGTACTCTCGGGGTCTCGCTCTACCACTACAGTAAAGGACCTTTTCATGGTTGCTCCTCGATCAGGGTTCTGTGCCATTCCTACCGTACCAACTGGATGGTCTGGGCGCCAAGCTGATGCCGGTCAATGCGTACGACTTCCACGCCAGATGGGGCGGAGGCAGTCGGTTTGCCACGGGCAAGCTCGCCGTAGAGGAACGCCCCCTTGGGTCGTGCAGATCGAGCCGAGGCGAAGTCTTGCCTGATGCCCTCGGTGATCGATTATAGAGTAGCCCGGAACCGCTGTCAATGGGAAACGCTGGAGAGAGGAAAGAAAAGAGCCTCAGGGGCAACTGCCCCGAGGCTCTCTCGTTCTCGTGTGCGCTAGATCGCGCCGCTTTGGCTCGGCCTAGTACCGGCCGCCGTAGCTCTGGCGCGGAGCGGCTTCGGTGACGATCAGATCCACCGCCCTGGGCCCACGCTGGTCGGTCTCGATGGAGAATTCCACCTTGTCACCCTCGTTCAGAGAACGGGGTCCGCCAGGTCGGATGCCGGAGAAGTGGACGAAAACGTCCTTGCCTTCATCGCGGGTGATGAAGCCGTAGCCCTTGCGCTCACTGAACCACTTTACGGTTCCTGTGGTTCTTTCCTCTGCCATAGCTGCTTTCCCTCCTTTCCTTGAGTTTGAAGGTGCGGCTGTGCCTCTGGAAGCTCTCACTTCCATATCGGATCAGCACTTACACCAAGCGCCGCGCAGTCCAGGATGAGAAAACAGCTACGGGTGAGCTTCTTCCACCTGCGACAGGTTGGGTCGCTGTGTACCTTCACGAGCAAATGTAGCAGAAATCTTCATAGTTGTCAAGTCCGGTGGTGAGGGGGGAAGCTGCAAGTCACGTTGAGATCTGCGCCTTCCAGGCAGCCAACAACTCCGGCAGGTCCTCGGGGTGAGCGGCCAGCCCCACGTTCCGCGCTGCTGCCCACAGCCGGAGGTCAAAGGTGGAGAAGGTCACGATCTCGCCCATCATCTCCTGCCACAAGGTGGCTGCGGCTAACTGAAGCGCATCGAAGCCGCGGAGCTGATGTTCCCAGGCCAGGGTGTCTGCGTGGGAAACGAGCAGGTCGGTGACTTGTAGCCGCACCACATCAGGCCATTCCTCTCTGAAGGCCTGGAGGCTGGCCCAAGCTTGGTCCTGGGTCAAAGCCTGGAGACGGACCGCCTTGGACAGAGCGGCGGCGACCTCCACCCGGCTGATCATCACCGTGCCCACCAGGGCGGCATCCCTTGTGGCTTGCGCTACTTCCGCGGACCCGGGCTCCTCGACGTACCGCTTGACGAGGGAGCTGGAATCCAGATAGAGGATCACTCGCGGTCCTCCAGCAGGACATCGGCCACGGTCCTTGGACCGCTGGTCCGCGCCACCGGCTGGCATGGGCTCAGTCCTCGCCCGCTCCAGGTGAGAAGGCCGGCCTGGGCCAGTTCCTCCAACCGACCCTGCAGCGAAGGG
>JBAVWD010000651.1:0-3066 GCA_049697655.1 Anaerolineae bacterium
CAGGGTGACAACGAAGCCGCCGTAGAGCATCTCAAGCGAGCGGTTGACCTCTTTGCCGAAGCCGGCGACCGGGAGAAGGAGGCGGCGACACTGCGGCTGATCAGCCGGATCCGTCTAGGACAAGCAAGATGGCTCGAGGCCTTGCACTTCTACGATCTCAGCCTGGCATGCGTCGAGCCGCCAGGGATCAAGCAACGCATGCTACGTCGCCTGATTCAGATACCCTTCGGCATGCTTTCTCGCCCGCAGTGAGCACTTCCCTCCAGCGTGATGCTCCTGTTTGAGTAGCTTACCGCGGCCAGTCTGGCCCCAGTCTAGTCTTTGTCTTCTTCTACATGGGCCTTGCCGATGATCTGTTCAGCCAGATTCCTGGGGACCTCGTCGTAGTGTGAGAGCTCCATGCTGAAGACGCCGCGTCCCTGGGTGATGGACCGCAGGTCGGTGGCGTAGCCTTGCATCTCTGCCAGAGGCCCCTGCGCGGTGATGATGGCCTTCTCGCCCCTCTGCTCGGTACCCATCACTCGCGCCCTTCTGGTGTTGAGGTCCCCGATAACGTCACCCATGGTGCCCTCGGGCAGGGTGATAGTGAAGGTCATGATGGGTTCCAGGAGCACCGGTCCGGCATCCCTAAACGCCTCTTTGAAGGCCTCTCTTCCAGCTATCTGGAAGGCGATGTCCTTGGAGTCCACGGGGTGCTCTTTGCCGTCGTAGACGACACCCTTGACGTCCTCGACAGGATAGCCGGCGACCACGCCCTTGGTCAGCACCTGCTTGATCCCCTTCTCGATGGACGCTATGAAGCTCTTGGAGATGTGGCCTTCTCTCACCTCGCTCTCGTACTCGAAGCCGGACCCTCGCGGCAGTGGTTCCACTCTCAGCCAAACCTCGGCGAACTGCCCGGCCCCGCCCGTCTGCTTCTTGTGGCGGTACTGAGACGTAGCTACCTTGGTGATCGTCTCCCTGTAGGGCACCTTAGGCACCGAGGTCGTGATCTCCACTCCGAACTTGGATTGCAGCCGCCGTGCGGCGATATCTATGTGGGATTAACCCATGCCGGAAAGGACAGTCTCGTTTGTGCTGGCCTCCCGTTCCACGCGAAGAGTGGGGTCCTCCTCGGTCAGTCTGGCCAGGGCTGATCCGAGTTTGTCCATGTCGGCCTTGGTCTTCGGCGCGATGGCTGCCGAGAAGATGGGATGAGGATAGCCAATGGCCGGCAGGATCAGGGGGTGGTCCTTGTCGCACAGGGTATGCCCCGTTTCAGTGTGCTGGAGCTTTGCCACCGCTCCGATGTCACCGGCAGGTACTCTCTCCACTGGCTGCTGCTCCTTGCCCCTGAGCACGTAGAGTTGACCCACGCGTTCCTCTTCTCCCCGGCTGGCGTTGAAGACACGCGCATCAGACTCCATAGCCCCGGAGATCACGCGGAAATAGGTCAACTTGCCCACATAAGGGTCTGCCAAGGTCTTGAACACCAGAGCGGCCAATGGACTCTGGGGGAGTGGCTCGATGACCTCCTCTTCGCCGGTCGCCGGGTTGGTCGCTCGATGTTCCTTGACACTTGCGGGAGACGGTGAGTATCGGACAATTGCATCCAGCAGGGCCCGAGGCCCGATGTTTCTCGTGGCCGAACCACACAGCACAGGCACCACGGATCCGCTTCGTATCCCAGCGGTCAGGCCTCTGGCCACCTCGTCCTCAGTCAGCCTCTCTTCCTCGAAGTACTTTTCCAACAACTCGTCATCTTGCTCCGCCGCGGCCTCGACCAATCGCAGATGATAGGACTCAACATCGTCACGCATGCTCTCAGGGATATCGCCCTCTTCCCCCTTCTCACCGCGGTACGCTCTCATGCGCACGAGGTCCACCACTCCCTCCAGAGACTCCTGAGCTCCAATGGGGAGTTGAAGGGGTACGATGTTGCCAGACAAGCTCGCCTGCGCTTGGCCCAGGGCCCGACGGAAGTCGGCATTCTCCCTGTCCATCTTGTTGACAAACAACATGCGGGGCAGGCCCAGTTCGTCCGCATGCTCCCACATCATCTCCGTGCCGACCTCAACACCCGCCACGGCGTCGAGGATAACCACTGCCGAGTCAGCCGCTCTCAATGCGCCCTTCACCTCGCCTACAAAATCCGCATAGCCCGGGGTGTCAAGCACGTTGATCTTGTGTCCGCCCCACTCACATGGCAGTATCGAAGTGTTGACGGAGATCTTGCGCCGGATCTCTTCAGGATCGTAGTCCGAAGCGGTTGTGCCCTCGTCGACCTTGCCCAGACGACTCACACCGCCGCTATCGTAGAGCATGGCCTCAGCTAAGGATGTCTTGCCGGCACCACCATGTGACAACAGAACGACGTTCCTCAGTTGTTCGACCTTGTACTCCTTCACTATGGCCATCCTCCCTACCAGTGCGCTGACGTTTCTCGGATTAGTGTAACGCAGGTGGCTGGAGTTGTCAATCGCGTTGATGTGGTAGAATAGCTCGGTGGTCCAGCAGAGATAAGACATGCAAGATTTGCCCGGGACTTACGTGCTTGTGATACAGATGGTCCGAGGCACCGGCCTTCGAGTGGGTCGGCTTGGGGTAGTGACCTTCCAGAGAGGATACTACTGCTACGTGGGCAGTGCCATGGGACCCGGGGGATTGCGAGCCCGCCTGGCGCGTCATCTGCGCCAGCAGAAGAAGCCACACTGGCACATCGACTATCTGCTCAGGCAGGCGCTGGTGGTGGAGACCTGGTCCGCGCCGTCCGCTGCGCGGCTCGAATGCACCTGGGTCAGAGCACTCCTCCAGCTTCCGGGCGCGACGCTCCCCGTCCGAGACTTCGGCTCTTCAGACTGCGACTGTCCAACGCATCTTGTCCGGTTTGTTTCTGCACCCTCTCTTAGGGCCTTTGCCAGACAGTTGCAGGCGCTGGGCCTCGCGGTATTGCCCCACAAGGTGACTCCGCAGCAGATCGTGCCTGGATAATCGGGGAGATGCACGGTGTCACGAGCGGAAATGCCACACTGAGCACAAGGGTCCAGGTGGTTCTGCACCGGACAGGGTCTTCCCGCGGGTGTCGAG
>JBAVWD010000652.1:0-4382 GCA_049697655.1 Anaerolineae bacterium
GCTGCGACGTCCCTGGCTGCCTCCAGAACAGGTTCCATCGCACCACCCTCTATCCCCCCACCAAGCAGAATGGCATCGGGCTGGTTGCGCATGGTATCCCTCACCATAGCTGCCATGCTGGTCTCCCAATCGCTGTTGCTCGTCCTGCCATCTCTGGCGACCACACTCTGGACAACAACGTATGAGCACTCGGTAGCCTTCAGCAGACTCTCCACGCTGAGACCGCCTATCAGGCCCACGACAGCCACCCGCAAGTGTACAGCCGCATTGACGGTAGCCACGAGCGCGTCCACCCCACTCCCATCCTCTCTCTCAGGAACGATCAGCTGACCCTGGCCAGATAGCAGCACCCGGCCGGTCAGTTGCTCAACCTGGCGAATGGCCTCGCGGACACCTATGGAGATCCTCGACCATGGCACCTCGACGGTGGTCGCCGTCTCCCCGGTGGCCAAAAGACGGAACTCGCCAGCTACCAGATCTATCAGCGCTGCCCGCGTCGTCGTACTGCCGCAGTCGGCGACCAGGACAGATTCGTATTCGGATACCTCTTCCATCCGGCGCACAACCTCACCGCATCCCTTGGTCTGCACTAGCGCAGCGACTCATCAATCTCCTACCCCACCAAACCCAGCCAATCTCCCAGAAGGAAGTAGATCCGCTCGATCAACAACGACACGTAGGCCATGACCCGGTTGCCGAAGATCGCCCCAAAAGTGATGAGCAACACCCACCTGCCGACAGACGAGCTAACCCTCACTAATCCGCTGCCCGAGCCCTTGCGCACCCCCATCGTGAAATAGAAGTACGACAAAGTGCCTATGGTGCCCAGGGCCAAGAGGATGTTGTTCCCCGCGGCCTGGGCACCGCCCGCCGAGCCTGGTAAGACGGAAACCCAGGAAGCTTGTATCTGAGGCAGGAACGAACCGAGCAGAGCCCCTCCTATGGCCAGGGCCGCACCAACGCCGAAGAGAAAGGCCACGGAGCTGTTGCCTAGCCAGGCAGAAGCTCCTCGCGCCTTCGTCAGCAACAGGAGTCCCAGGAGCAGAGGAAGGAAGTAGGGCCAGTTGGCCGTGGCATCCTCCACGAGAGGCGCGAACAGCCAGGGACGTAGCACGTTGTGAACGACGACCACCACGGCATACCCCACCGAGGACCCGACAAACAGGTGCTGAGCCAATCGATAGAGCGGGTTGTCAGCCAGCAGGTAGCTATAGACCATCAACGTCAAAACCGCTGCTATCCACACCGCAAAGACTTCGCTCATGCGCTCATCCTCCCCCGTAGCCTGCCGCCGAAGTAGGCCACGTTCCCCACCAGGATGAGCAGGACGATGGCGATGTGTACTACCGATTGAGAATCCATGGCCGCCAGAGCAGGTCCAGCCTCGCCGCTCAGTCGCTCATATTCCGCGGCACCCACCAGCCCGGTCATCAGACCCAGCAACTGGCGGCTCGCCTCGTTTCGATAATATGGTCTGGCAAAGGGATCAGCCGTCGCGCTTACCCCTGCAACCATTGGTATTCCGTACGGGCCCTGCACCTGCTCCAGCCACAGCCTCAGGTACTCAGGAGCTCCGGCGAACTCCACCATCAAAGCGATGTCCTCGACGTCACCGACCAGATCACTCCAGCCGGCTGTCGACAACGCCTCGACCACGGCGCGGGGCCCAGCCTCCACGCCCACGACGTACCCCATGGTCTGGTACCCCTCTCCCTCAGCGTAGCCGTGATCTACAGCCACCTCGTCGAGAACCCGCCTGGAGAGGCGAGCACCCTCGGGAGTGAGACTTACACTGATCACCTGCGCGCCGCGCTCCAAGAGATGGTTCAGGACTACTCTAGCCTGAGGGATCATCTCCCCTGCCACACCCGGGTCGTAGTCGTGGGAGACGAGCACCACCGCGCCAGCCGGCAAGCCCTCGATGGCCTCGTACATCGCTGTGGTGGCACCGGTGACAGGCATGTTTTTCTCGGACCACGTGCTCCCCAACAAAATGGGTACCACAGCGGCTGCGGCGATAATCAGGTACATCATCCCGCGGGCGCTGGAAGCAGCCAGCTTCTCCACACGTCGCCGCCGAGCTATCGTGACTCCGGGCCGGGCCGGCTCCCGCACCACAGCCCCAAAGAGCTCGGCCCGTTCCTGGGCAGCGGTGGAGCGCGCAACAGGCTCCACAGGGACCGAGCGTCGGGGGATGGCCAGGATGGGTTCGATACCTAGAGTCCCTCTGATGCCCTTGAGTAACCCGGCCGCCTCGGTGGGACCGGCCGCCTGGGCAGGCTCCTCCATACCTTCCTCTGGTTCCGGCCGGAGAGCCTCCAACCAGGACGGGATCTCTGATGGGGCTACCCCCCCCTCGTCTGCGATCAGCGCTGCCTCACTCAACATGTCGTCGAAGTCCGGCGGCAGTTCGAGCCAGTCTGGAAGCTCGCCCCTCTCGAGTTTCTCCGCCCCGGCGTCCTCCTCGGCCAGTCTGTCAACTGGAGTCGCTTCCAGCTTCCGAAGCCAGGGAGGCACTGTCCCGTCACCGACTTTCTCGGCGACACCGACGTCCTCCCCTATCTCCCCCTCACCAAGATCACTCCCCTCCACGACGGCGCCTTCATCCTCCCTCGAGGGAGCAGACTGCTCCGCCTGTATCAACGGTTCGAGGGGTACTTCCGTGGGGGAGACACCAGGTGGTAGAAGACGAGCACCACATTGGGTGCACTCCGTGATCCCTGGTGGATGGGGAGTGTCGCACATGGGACACGTTATCCCCTTGGGCGTTCCCAGAGGTTCTCCGCACTCGCCGCAGAATCTGCTCTCCGGCTTGTTGGCTGCCCCGCAGTGAGGACATTCCATCACTGAGTACTGTCCCTCTCACTGGTGTAAGGACGGTCGAACCCCATCAGCACTCGGACCCCCGTGGCAATGGTTCCCAGAGCAACGCCGATGATGATCCCGCGCACCCCAGCGGTACTGGGTACGTTCAGTATCCAGTCCTTCAACGCCGGCACGAACTCTCCCAGGTACCTCCCTACCGGGACCTGACCGATGAGCACTACCACCGCCGTCAACACAAAGGCCAGGGCCTCCAGGCTGCGCACTCTGAGGCCACGATATGCAGCCGTGGCGACGAAGAAGGCCAACAGGGAAAAGGTGGCGGCTTGCAGAGGGAACTGGATGTGGTCGAATATCCAGGCGACCCCGGCACTCTCGGGGCCGGGTATTCCAGCGATAATCACGATCAGGGCAATAGAGACCAGCGCAATGCTGTAGATCCAGCCCCCCTCCCGCTTTATGATCCGCCTCAAGTGGACCATCAACACGTTCACCAGGCCCAGAAGCAGGGCGAAGGCCACGATGATCACTGTGGACTCCACGAAGAACCGACCCAGGGCGTTGATGTGGGCCTCATCAAAGAAGAAATCCAGCAGCATGAGGGAGCCTATGGCCATGGCCATGACCATAGGTAACGACCGTCTCATCCCCACAGCAACGGCTTGGCCGATTCTTCTCATCCAGGCACCGTCCACACGGTCACGCTTTGCCGCTGGCCGCCTGCATAGCAGGGGAGGCTCAGGCGAGACTTCGGGCCAGGATTCCGATCAAGATGGTCAGGATGATGGCTGTTCTCAGCCAATCCTGGACCGCCAGACTGGCCAGGTGACTTGTCTTGCCGAGCAGGTACGCGCCCGCCGCGAAGATCTCTTCGCCTATCAGCGTTTGACCCATGGAAGCATAGACAAACGGCAGGATCTGAGGAGAGGTCGTTCCCCCCACCTGCCTCAGCCCATTGCGGGCTCCCACTTCGCTCATCAGCAGGAACTCGTCGCCGAAACTGCCTACCATGACGTTGCACGACACGTCCTCATGACCCAAGATATCCATCACGCCGGCAGCGTAAGCCACCTTATCCGATGAGATGAAGCGGACAGACCTCGGATCATAGGATTCGGGATAACCTTGGGCTACACACGCTTCTCGTACCACGTCTTGCGCCACGGGCCAGAGCGATGGGTCGGAAACCGTGGCCACTACATCGAGCCCTGTGGCAGCGGCTTGAGCGGCAACGTGCTCCAGGACGTTGAGCCCAGCCAGCGACTCTGCCGTAGCACCGGTGCCTATGCCCCCCGTTCCCATGGACACGTGTGCCGAGCGCCCGCTCTCCGTAGCTTCCCCCAGGTACTCCTGGAGTTCCGCGTAGCCCGGGATAGAACGGAGCGGCGGTCTCCCTCTCTCGCGTATCCGCCGGTTGACAATGAGTAGCAGGGGAAAGAAGGGCAGAAGCAGCGCGAACATCAAAGCCTGCTGCTGACCGATGCCCAGGTTACCCAGAACCTCCGACAGAAACCCCATTCATCCCCTCCCCACGAGAGGAAGCAACCTACCCCAAAGGG
>JBAVWD010000653.1:0-3758 GCA_049697655.1 Anaerolineae bacterium
AGGTAAGAGGGCACGACACGCCGTGCCCTGACATCACCGCTCCACTAGGCCGACCATCTCCTATCGTGGACCTGGACGGGTAAGGATGTCGTTTTCCCTAAATGCCGCGGAGCCTCCCCGGATAGCAGGCCTGCTTTCCTGAAACGAAGAGCGCCTGGCTCAAGGCTGCACGACCGCCTTCACCACCTTGAGGGCTTCCACATCGGCCAGTGCCTGGTCCATCTCCTCCAGCCTGTATATCCTGCTGATGAACCCCTCGTAGGGGAACCTGTGGCCATGCTTCGCCAGGACCTGGATGCCTCGGTAGAAATGGCTGAAATCGCTGCCCCAGCAGCCGCGTATCTCCAGATGCTTGCGGTTGATGTCCCAGTGGGGGTTGATCTCCACGTCGCCGGCGTCCGTGTACTGTCCCACCACCACGTAGCGACCGTTGTCGCGAGTCATGCGCATGCCCTCGGTGAGGGCAGAAGGGTTGCCCGTGGCCTCGATGGTCACATCGGCGCCGCGACCGTGGGTCAACTCGCGGACGAGGGAGATGCGCTCGTCGGGACCATGCTCCTCGATGTCGATGGTGTAATCTGCGCCGAGGGCGCGTGCCAGGTCCAGCCGCTTCTTGGGCGCGCCCACCACGATGACCTGCGTGGCGCCCGAGAGTTGGGCCATCACTGCGGCGTTGAGGCCCACAGGCCCACAACCCTGTACCACCACGGCATCGCCCAACTGCACCTCGGCGCGCTCCAGCGCGTGTGTGGCGGTGGGTAGGCCGCACACGGCAGCGATGTACCTCTCGGCGGTCAATCCCTGGGGGAGCTTGATGACCTTGACGCCAGGCTTGAGATAGATGGCCTCGCTCCAGCCACCCAGCAGTCCTTCATCGGCGGAGTAGGTGATGCCGTACACCCGGCGGCTGGGACAGCGAGTGCTGGCCTTCGCCACCAGGCAGTACCAGCATCTACCGCAGGTCTCGTGCACGTCCAGAAAGGCGACGATATCACCGCTGTGCAACACCTCTCCCTCTACGTCCCGCACCTCCCCCGCCATGGCGGAGATGCGCCCCACGCTGACGTGCCCGGGAATGATCGGATACGGCACTCCTGCCAGCCGCCCATGATGCAAGTGTACGTCTGTCCCACACACTTCGCTGAAGATGGTCTGGAGAAGCACGCTCCCCGGCTCCATCTCCGGCGCCGGGTAGTCGCGCACCTCCAGTGGCCGCCCCGGGGCCACCATCACCGCTGCTCTGTACATCCCATCCTCCTATCTCTCCACCCTCTTCCCCATCAAGTTCAGCTTGAACCTCCGAATTGTGTCCGGCGCGATGACGCCTCCCTCCGGGCTCTCAAAGTGGAGCGCATCGAAGGGACACTGCACGATGCAAGCCCCGCACTGCACACACCTCTGCGCCCCGGGCATGGAAGCGCTGCGCTGAGCGCGATCCACCTCATAGCAGCCGCGTGGACAGACGTCTTCGCAATAGCCGACTCCCCTGCATCGCTCCTTCTCCAGGACGAGCTTGAGCCGTCCGTCTTCCTGAAAGCCGCTCTTGTAGAGAGGCGTGCTGCCCAGGAGGTCGATACCCATCACCAGGAGGACCACCAAAGTGAGGACAGCCCATTTGACGATTTCCCCCAGAGACCCGCCCGTAACGGCACAGGTGTAACCAGCGAGGAGTAGCACGGCGACACCCCACAAGCCGGCCACGACGCCAAGCAAAACCCCCTTGCTGGTGGACTCGGAGCCCAGCCAGCGCCCATAGAGAGGAAAGCACATGTACAGGGCCAGTGCCAGACCCCAGACCACGAAGGCCGCGGGCAGAAGGGCCTGGCGCCAGATTGCAGCCGTGATCAAGACGGACAATAGCGAAACGGGCAACGCCCAGGCCACGGCCATCTCCAACCGCTGTGTGCAGGCAAACTGCACCCGGCGCATGTCTGCCCTCTTCACCAGCTGGCCGCCCAGGAAGGCCGGAACATCGTCAGCATAGACAGGTCCCCACACCACCTCCCAGCGGCTCTTCTCCTCCAGCTCCCTACCTTCCACTCCGGTGGCGGCCAGCTGGGGTAGTATCACCTGCCGATGGTCCACTCGGTCCTCGATACCGCTGGTCTTGAGAACCGACAGTACATCGTGATTGGTCAGCAACCCACCAGTAGCTGCGCACCAGACGTTGATGCCGCGGCTATTCGCCACCAGCAAGTATGCATCAACACCCCTCAGTGCCCTGCGCAACCGTTCCACCGTGACATGATAGTTGCACGTCACCAGCACGGGCGATTCCCTGTCGGGTCGCCCTATCTCTATCAAGCCCGTCTCGCAGGGCCACGGGAAGAACCTGAACAGCGTCCCCACCACGTTCACCAGGGCGTATCTCAGGGAGCTCATCGTGCGCCCTTCACCTGCTTTGTGGCGACCAACTCCAGGAGAGTCTCCAGGTACGTCAGCCTGGTCGACTCCACGACGAAACCCGCTTTCCGGACCTTTTCGGGCAAGCCTTCCACCGGACGGGTGGTGGTCTGAGTCCACACGTAGGCAGCGATGGCCAGAGGCATTCTCACCGCAGCATTCAGGACACGCTTGGGGAAGCTGCGGGGCAACACTTCGTCGACCAGGAGCAGGCAACCTCCGTCCCTTAGTATCCTCATCGCCTGTTCTAGGGCATAGGACACTTCGTCCAGGGTTAGCTCCGAAAAACACAGCCCGCTCATCACCACGTCATAGGAGTTGGGCACTTCAGTGTCCAGTTCTACGACGCCCATCTCGCAGAGCTCGATGTGGTCCACCAAACCTGTGTCCCGTGCCTTCCGTCTGGCCACCTCCAGCATCTGCGAGTTCACGTCAATGCCCTTGACCAACGCCCCCCGGGCAGCAGCTCTCAATGTCAGGGCCCCTGTTCCGCAGCCCATGTCCAGGACTCTTTGTCCTGCCTCCACGCGGGAGATCAAACGATCGTAGGCCTCGTCCAGCCTGCCCAGTGTGAGAATACGCAAGCCCCTGTCATATCTGCTGGGCGCCGACTCCAGTAGACGCATCAAGACGTACGTACTCACGGCATAACCTCCGGCCCGACTTCCGGCCGTGTCACAAGAGTTCCACCGGTCCTGAACGATGGGCAAACCAAAAGGCGGGAAGGGTTCGCCTTCCCGCCCGAGACACCGTAGTGTTGATCAGATACCCCTTTCGCTTCCTCCCGCGCGCGCTGTGCTCTTCTGGCTCTTCCGCCCCCACGCTCTCACGCCAAACCACCTACACCACAGCGCACTCCCGATCTCCACCGTACAGAGACCAGTGGCCAGCGTCACGCTGCCACTAGACGAAGACCTTGAAGGCAGGCGGTTCGAGCCTCTTCCCCACCTCTCTGGCCACTCCCTTGACGATTTCCGGGGTTTCCAGGGCCTTGTTGGGCGTGAAGCGATAGGAGGGACCCGCCACTCCAATAACCGCCATAACCCCGCCGCCCTGCGTGAAGATGGGCACGGCTACAGAGTTTACACCTTCTTCCTGCCCACCCCAAGAGGTCGAGTATCCGCGTTCCCGGATCTGCTGCAACTCCGCCCTCAGCTCGCTGGCGTCGGTGATCGTATTCTCGGTGAGGGCAGGCAGACCGCCTTCGATATAGGACTCCACTTCGTCATCCGGAAGGTGGGCCAGAAAGACCTTCCCCGCGGCGGTAGAGTGAAGCATTCCTGCGCCAAGCCAGGTCACTGACTGGACCATGTGAGGGGCAGGCACCTGGAGGACGTTGATGATCTTGTCTCCGT
>JBAVWD010000654.1:0-1597 GCA_049697655.1 Anaerolineae bacterium
CCCATAGGGGACAAGGTCAGGGGAACGGGCCTGGGGCTTCCCTTGTCGCGCACCATAGTGGAAAGCCACGGAGGTAGGATCTGGGCGGAGAGCGAGTTGGGCAGGGGCACCACCATCAGCTTCTCTCTGCCGCACCGTGAGTCCTGGGGAACGAACGAAAAGAACTGACGTTCATCCGTCAGATCAAAAAAGTGTAAGGAGAATGGAAAATCATGGACAAGCTGAACCCTTTCGAGATCGCTCAGAGACAGCTCGATGAAGCTGCACAGATCCTGGGCCTGGACCCAGGAATGCACGCCTTCCTGCGAGAGCCGATGCGCGAATTGCACGTGAGCCTGCCTGTCAAGATGGACGACGGCTCTGTGCAGGTGTTCAGAGGCTTTCGCGTACAGTACAACGACGCCCGCGGACCGGCCAAGGGTGGGCTTCGCTTTCATCCGGAGGAGACGATCGACACGGTCCGGGCCCTTGCCGCCTGGATGACCTGGAAGACCGCAGTGGTGGACATACCTTTGGGGGGTGGCAAGGGAGGCATAATATGCAATCCCAAGGAGATGTCGCAGAGCGAGCTGGAGCGGCTGAGCAGGGCTTACATTCGTCAAGTGGGCCGCATTTTGGGACCTAAATCTGATGTACCGGCACCAGATGTCTATACGAACCCTCAGATCATGGCCTGGATGATGGATGAGTACGCCGTCCTTCAGGGGCACGGTGAACCTGGGGTGATCACCGGCAAGCCACTGGCGCTTGGGGGTTCCGCGGGCCGTATGGATGCCACAGCCAGGGGCGGCATGTATTGCCTGCGCGAGGCCGGCAAGGTGCTGGGCATCGACTTGAAGGGCGCGACCACTGCCGTTCAGGGCTACGGCAATGCTGGATACTATGCTCAGCTTCTGGGGGAGGAGCTGTTGGGGTTGAACGTCATTTGCGTTAGCGACTCAAGGGGCGGAATCGTCTGCGGTAACGGACTGGAATGCGACAAGGTCAAGAAGCACAAGGACGAGACGGGCAGCTGCGTTGGACTGCCTGGCACCGAGCCCATCACGAACGAGAAGCTCCTGGAGCTAGACGTAGACGTCTTGGTCCCGGCTGCACTGGAGAACGTGATTACCGCTGAGAACGCCGACAGAATCAAGGCCAAGATTGTGGTTGAACTGGCTAACGGGCCCACCACGCCTGAGGCCGATGAGATACTCCACAAGAACGGAGTGTACGTGATCCCAGACTTCCTCTGCAATGCGGGTGGAGTGATTGTCTCCTACTTTGAGGGTGTACAGAACGCCTACAACTACTACTGGGATCTCGATGAGGTTCACGAGAGGCTGGACCGGAAGATGACTGCCGCCTTTCATGCAGTGCACGAGATGGCTCAAGCGAAGCAAGTGCACAACCGACTCGCGGCCTATCTGGTGGCGGTGGCAAGGGTCGCCGAGGCGGTCAAGCTGCGGGGTTGGGTGTAACTGTCTCGTAACAGCTCCGAGAGGGGGTTGCCGGACGGGATCTACCATAACTGTCAGGCTGCCAGGTGAGAAAAGAAACCATACTCGTGGTTGATGATGAGCCTCGTCTTGTCAGGCTTGTACGCGAGATACTCTCC
>JBAVWD010000655.1:0-3461 GCA_049697655.1 Anaerolineae bacterium
CTTTCGTGCCGCTGCCGTTTGGACTGCCATTCGTGGCTGCGGCTCCGACGGCTACGCCCACCGAGGTCATTTTGCCGCCGACGCCCACTGCGACGGCCACGCGAAGGCCTCCCACCGCGACGCCGACCCGCAGGGCCGCTGCCACTCCAGTGATCACAGAGACGGCCACGTTGGAGGTGAGTCCCACTCGCACAGTGACCGTGACCTTGACGCCAGACCTGACGGCGACGCCGACGGTCAGGCCGACGGAGACTCCTGGTTTCAAGTACGCAGCGCCGAAGCTGATCGAACCTGAGGACCAATCCGGCTGGGCTGTGGACCACCCGCTTGTGTTTAGCTATGGAGCCCGCATCGACTTGAAGTGGGAGGCTGTGGGAACGCTAGCCGAGAACGAGTGGTATTCTATTGATCTCACCTATACCGACAGCGAGAACGAGCCCACCGTGGGGCGCGGCGGATGGACGAAGGAAACCACCTGGCGGGTCGAGGGTGATGATCTGTACAATCTGCTCGGGGGGGATCGCAGCGTCAGGTGGACCGTGACCGTGGTCCTCGATCCCGAGAAAACTGGTGAGGGGGTGCCCATCAGCCCTCCGAGCGAGACCTGGATGTTCCGTTGGGGATAGGGATTTGAACAATAGAGGCATATCTGGTAGGATATGATGGTGGTACGTGGGGGCGTAGTGTAGCCTGGCTTAACACACCTGCCTGTCAAGCAGGAGATCGCGGGTTCGAATCCCGTCGTCCCCGCCAACTACACTGAGGCCGCCCCACAGAGGGCGGCTTCTCTTTTGGCCAGCGAGTCCCGTCCGGCATCGACGGAAAGCGGCACGTCCCGAGTGTCCGGGGTTCTGTCGCTAGGCGACTGCTTTCTGCAAGAGAAGCGTTGTTCAAGTGTGGTAGACGATCAGACATAGAAGGAGGCCAGGGTGACGCTGCTACTGAGTCGTTCCGACGTACAGAAGGCACTGAACATGGAAGATGCTATCGAGCTGGTGGAACGAGGGTTCGTGGAGTACGGAAAGGGGGGCGTCAATATGCCCCAGAGGCCGGTGATCTTCGTTCCGGAGCATGATGGGTTTGCTGGCTTCATGCCTGCTCTGGTTCGTGAGATGGGAGCGCTGGCCATCAAGACGGTGACCGCCTTCAAGGGCAACCCCAAGAAGGGGCTACCTACCATCCTTGGGACCGTGACGCTGCTTGACGTGGAGACCGGTGTTCCGCTGTCGATCATGGATGCAGGATACCTTACGGCAGTACGCACGGGGGCCGCGTCTGGCGTGGCCACCAAATACCTGGCCAAGGAGGATGCCAGCATCGCAGCGATCTTCGGGGCTGGCGTGCAGGGTGCGACCCAACTGGAAGCGATCTGCACCGTCAGGCACATCACCGGGGTAAGGGTGTTCGACACCGATCGCCAGGCAGCTGAGAAGTTCGCCAGGGAGCTTGCGGGGCGTGGGCCCATACCGGACAGGGTCGAAGTCGTTGGTTCTCCTCAGGAGGCTCTCTCTGGAGCCGATGTGGTGGCCACGGCTACCACGTCGGCCAGTCCGATATTCGATGGCGACGACCTGAGTCCCGGCGTGCATATCAACGGCGTGGGGAGCCACTCGCCAGGTGCCAGGGAGTTAGACACGAGGACGGTCGTCCGGTCGAAGATCGTCTGCGACTCCGTGGAAGCATGCCTGGTAGAGGCGGGAGATCTTCTCATCCCCATCAAAGAAGGCGCGCTCAAGGAGTCGGACATCCACGGTGGGCTGGCGGATGTGATCAGCGGGAGAGTGCCAGGGCGGAAAAACGCCGAGGAAATCACCCTCTACAAGAGCGTGGGCCTGGCCTTCCAAGATGCGGTCACAGCCTTGCGCACCTATGAGCGGGCGAAGAGCGAAGGGCTGGGCATGGAGTTCCAGTTCTAGGTCCACGGTCTGGAGGCGACACGCGCAGAGGCATCGCCTCAGTTTGCCGCCTATCCCCATGATGACCGGCAAGTTGGTCCGGCTTCTGAGGGGCTTGACCGAGGAGCTTGGGGTGAGCGGTTGCTTTGAGGGATCGTACAATGGGACAGCTTAAGTTCTTGCTGAAGTACGCACGGCGGTACGTTGGCCCACTTGTCCTCACTGTGGTCAGCATGTTCTTGCTCGTGGGCGCGCAGCTGACGGTCCCGTGGATTGTCAGGAGCATGATCGCAATTGTCACCGATCCATCTGCGGGATTGGAGGCTATGGGTTCCATCACTCGGTTGGCCGTGCTGGCCCTGGTTGTCTATGTCGCGCGGGCAGTCCTGCGGTTCGTCAGAAGCTACATGGCCCACGTCGCAGGCTGGAACGTGGTCGCAGACGTTCGGTTGGAGGTCTATCAGCACCTGCAGCGTCTGTCCCTGCGCTTCTACGAGGACAGGCAAACAGGCCAACTGATGTCGCGCATGGTCAATGATTCGGACCTGCTCGAGCAGTTGATTGCACATGCCCTGCCTGACGTGATGGTGAACGTGTTCATGTTGATCGGAGTCTCAGCTGTGTTGTTCGGTATGAGTTGGCAACTGGCGCTGTTGAGCATGATCCCGATTCCCCTGATCGTCTTGGCCATGCGAGGTTTCGGCAAGTACGTGGCACCGGCATTTCGCAGGCGCCAGGTCGAGTTAGGTGAACTGAACGCAGCGCTCAACGACAACCTCTCAGGGATCCGTGAGATCAAAGCTTTCACCAGGGAGGAGATCGAGGCAGCCAACATCTACGGACATATCGCGAGATATCGCGATTCGTTGCTCCACGCGTTGCGCCTGATGGCGACGTTCCACCCCTTCGTGGAGTTCTCCTCATCTTTGGGCATGGTCGTACTGGTGTACTTTGGTGGGCTGTTCGTGCTACACCAGGCTCTGCCCATTGAGGATCTGGTGGCCTATTTTCTCTACCTGGAGATGCTCTACGAACCTGTGCGGGCCCTGACCGAGGCGTGGGAGGAGGTTCAACAGGCTCTCGCAGGTGCGGAGCGTGTGAACGAGCTGCTGGATGAACAGCCCGATGTGGTCGAACGCCCCGATGCTATCGAGCTGACCCGTAGGGCCAGGGGTGCGATTGTCTTCCGCAACGTAGGCTTCCGCTATGTTACGGGAGACCCGGTGCTGGAGCACATCAATCTCGACATTGCACCAGGTACCGTCGTGGCACTGGTGGGACCAACGGGCGTGGGCAAGACGAGTTTGGTCAACCTCATCCCCCGGTTCTACGACGTGCTCGAGGGATCAATCACATTGGACGGTCACCACATCCGCGATCTAACCCTGAAGAGTCTGCGCCAGCAGATCAGCATCGTGCTACAGGATGTGTTCCTGTTCCACGGGACGGTGCGCGACAACATCCTGTTTAGCCGCCCGGGGGCTACCGAGGGGGAGATGATTCAGGCGGCAAAGACCGCCAACGCCCACGAGTTCATTGCGCGGTTGCCCAACGGCTACGACACGC
>JBAVWD010000656.1:0-1950 GCA_049697655.1 Anaerolineae bacterium
AGGGTCTCGGCGCGGCTGGCGTCTTCCTGCGTTTTATCCAGGAGCTGACGGTAGTAGGCGATGGCCTGCTCATACTCGTCCAGATAACGCGAGGCCAGGGCCATGTTGCGCAGGGCCTGCTGTTCCAGGGTGAGGGGCGGCGCCAGGCTGAGTACCTGGGCGAACTCGTCCCTGGCCTCCTCGTATCGCTCCAGCTCCAGGAGGGCGTAGCCGACGTTGAGGTGGACATAGTCCGAGATGATCGTCCTCTGTTCGCCGTACTCCTGGTAGGCCGTGATGGCTTCGTCCCACAAGCCCAGGTTCTCATAGGCGGTGGTCAGGCGGAAAGTGGCGAAGGGGTAACGCTCGTCGTCGGGGTATCGTTCGCGGAATTGGAGGAGAGCCTCCACGGCCCCGGAGTAGTTGTGGTCCAGGAGATACACTTCGCCCAGGTGGTAGAGGGCGTCTCGCGCCTCAGAGCTATCCGGGTAGCTGGAAAGTATGCTCTGATAGACGCCGACGGCAGCCTGGTAGTCACCGTTCCGTTGGTGCCGCAAACCGGCCTGGAGGGCCTCGTCAGCGGCCAGGATGGGCGTGGCAGTGGCTGTGGGAGGCATGGTGGCAGTGGGCGAGACCACGGATGTCGGCGTCGCCGACGGGAGCAGGGTAGCGGTGGCTGTTGGCTGGGGCAAGGGGATGGGGATCGACTCGCTACAGGAAGCCGCCAGCACAGACACTCCCAGTGCCAGGGGTAGGGCATATCTTGCCATGCGGAGAAAAGTGTGGCCCACGGCGCAGCCTCCTTAGGTGCCCTCTCAAGTGTTGGCATTCTAACACAAGTCGGCTGGTTCTCCCACGTGCCACGAGGAGAAGAGGCGCCGGTGGCCAGGGCAGATATTGCCGCAGCGTGAAGCCCAGCTACCCCAGGTGCGGGCTCTCCGTGCTTTCGAGAGGAAAGAGGCTTAGCCCAGGAATGGGGAAGTGCTTGGGGTTGAACGTCACCAAAGTAAGCCGATGCCTAGTAGCGGTGGCAGCGATGATGGCATCTGGAACTGAAAGAGTGGTGCCCTCAGCTCGACATTCTCGGACGTAATCACCGGCTCGGTCAGCGATGTCTGCATCGAGATCGTAGGTGATGAACCTGGACAGCAGCTTTTGGGTCTTGTAACTCTCCTTGGGCAACATGCCCGCGTGCACCTCTAGACGGGTGACCGTCGCCACCGCTAGACGTTCGGCTTCGCCCAGAGTCCGCACGAGCCTGACTGCATCCCTGCTGTCCCTCAAATGACGGATCAACACCCCGGTCTCGAGCAGGTACCTAGCTTTCTTCACTTACCGTGACTCCCGGGTCCGTCAGACGAGTGCTCCAAGACCCACGAAGCTCAGCTAGCCAGCTATCTATATCGTCATCGGTCATCAACTCAGGGTGATCCTCACTTTCCCAAGATCCCGCTGATTCCTCAATCGCCTCCAGTTGATCTTCCAAGGCCAGTTTTTCCTCCAACGCTTCGGCGATGAAAGAGCTGCGCTGACGAGCGGGGACGCTCTCCCTTAGCCGCTCCAAAAGAGGCTTGGGGAGTGAAACGGTCATCTTTTGGGTGTCCGAAGAGTTTCTGGGGGCCATCCTTCATGTACCTCCAGGCCACTTCTGTTGTGCGTCTTTTCAGCCTGATTCTCAAGGAGACCTCGGGGGTTTCAAAAAACCCCCGAGGTCCTGCTACCATCGAAATAGCGAGGTGAAGGCGCGCCAGTACCGACGCAGGTAGAGTTTGGCGGCGAATCTGAGCATGTACCTCCAGATCTCCCGCTTCCAGTGCATGGGGGACAGGAGACCTCTGAGCATCATCAGGGGATCCGTGTAGAAGGAAGCGAAAGAGCGGTTGTACAGGCCGATGACCTGCTTCCGAGTCAGGTGCTCGGTGGAGATAATGGGGTAGGCCATATCGTAGAGGGCGTAGTCGTCGGTCTCCA
>JBAVWD010000657.1:0-1523 GCA_049697655.1 Anaerolineae bacterium
GGAAGGTGTCCTGACAGAAGTTGCCGCGCCTCGAAGACACTGAAGACGTAGAACTGATCGACGAAATCGCCGGAGGGGAAGTATCCCCGATCCTCAGCGACAGGGGTGATGATTCTCCAGAAGAAGAGGGCACAGAGAAGCGCCAGCAGCACCGCTGCCAGGATCTGCGAGCTGTATCCCGCCCCACGCCTCCTCATGGTCGCCTAGCCCCCCAAGCCGACGCCCCGTGCTGGCCCAGCCGTCGAGGGCCTACGAATCCACCTGTTGGCGAAAGATGGTCGGCGAGTGGTACCTGCTCACGATCTCAGAGAGGCTCTTCTGGAACTGATCGGTTTTCACCATGCCAGCCCTGTTCAGCAGATACCTCAACACCACCGACAGCGTCTCGATGCCGTAGACGATTCCATCCTTCAATCCTACGGAAGACGCGTCATCGAAGTAGCGGGTGGGCACGGCTATTTCGGTGATCTCGAAACCAAAAGCCACGGCCTGAGCGAGGATCTCGCTGTCAAAGACGAAGCGGTCTGAGTTGAGAAGGAAGGGAACTGTCTCCAGGAAGCGGCGGCTGTAGGCCCGAAAGCCGGTGTGGTACTCCGAGAGCCTCTTTCGGAACGCCAGGTTCTCCACCAGGGTCAAGAAGCGATTCGACAGGTACTTGTAGACTGGCATCCCTCCAGCCAGCGTCCCTCCGCCCAGCACACGCGAGCCCAACACCAGATCTGCTTCTCCATCCCGGATGGGTCGTATCAACTCGGGGACTAACCTGGAGTCGTACTGATAGTCCGGATGCAACATGACTACGATGTCAGCCCCGTCCTTGAGCGCCTCGAGATAGCAGGTTTTCTGATTCCCCCCGTACCCAGTGTTCTGGACGTGAATGACCACCTTCAAGCCCAGGCGACGAGCGATCTCCACCGTCTCGTCCTGGCTAACGTCATCCACCAGGATGATCTCATCCACGATGTCCTGCGGGAGATCGTTGTACGTCTTCTCCAGGGTCTGCGCCGCGTTGTACGCTGGCATGACTACTATGACTCTCTCACTCTTGGGCACCTGTGCCTCCCTGGGAGCCACACTCGACCAGTCCGAGTCAGGTCAGCCGTCACCTTCTCCCTAGTCAGTCACCACCACTGTATCCAGGAGTATGCGATTATGCAGCACCTGACCCGCATCGTCAAGAACTGGTAGCGTTACGCCGGATGAACCCAGGTAGAGCCCTACCTCGATCTCGTACTCGCCCGCCGGGACATCGGATGGCAAGGCCAATTCGTACTCGTCCCGAACGACCTCACCCACGGACCAGAAAGAGGTGGGATAATCGCCGTCCACGGGGTAGCTGTCGTCCTGGGCCCAGATGTGCCCCTCGGCATCAGCCAGATGAGTGAAGACCGTATAGTCTTCCCCGATCTCCTCCCTCGCTCGCCAGAAAAGGGTCAAGCGCACTGTATCTCCAGCTATCGCCTCCCGTCTCTCCACGTCATACCCCACCAGGTCCACCTGATTGCCCAGGTTGACGCTCATGG
>JBAVWD010000658.1:0-4456 GCA_049697655.1 Anaerolineae bacterium
CTGCTGGCCGACGGAGTCATCCCCATAGTCACCGGCTTCATCGGCGCCACTCCCCAGGGAGAGACGACCACCCTGGGGCGCGGCGGCAGCGACTTCTCTGCTGCCATTCTGGGGGATTGTCTGGACAGCGACGAGGTCTGGATCTGGACCGACGTCGATGGCGTGATGACCGCCGACCCGCGCCAGGTGCCGGAGGCCCAACTCATCCCCGTCCTCTCCTACGGTGAGGTCGCCGAGCTGGCCTACTTTGGGGCCAGGGTGCTCCACCCTCGAGCCATTCGTCCCGTTGTGGAACGAGATATCCCCTTGTGGGTCAAGAACACCTTCAACCCCAGTTGCCCCGGGACGCGGATTGTGCGGGAAGCCGAGGACGCCTCCGGTGCCGTCAAGGCCGTCACCGCCATCGAAGGCCTGAGCATGGTCACCGTGGAAGGGCGAGGCATGTTGGGAGTGCCTGGCATTGCGGCGCGCACCTTCGCGGCCGTGGCCAGCCAGGGGGCCAGTGTGCTCATGATCTCTCAGGCCTCGTCGGAGCAGTCTATCTGCTTCGTCATCCCTACAGACACCGTGCCGCTCGTCGTCACGGCCATCGAGGAGGAGATGGCGACGGAGCTTCGTAGACGCGACATCGATCGCGTCTCCTCCTTGAACGACGTGGTCATCGTCACCGCGGTGGGCGCCGGGCTGAGGCGCACTCCTGGAGTCGCCGCCCGCACATTCGGCGCCCTGGCTCAGAGTAACATCAACGTCATCGCCGTCGCCCAGGGTTCGTCCGAATGTAGCATCTCCCTGGTCGTGTCGGCCCAAGATGCCGGCGATGCGGTGCGTCAGATCCACAATGAGGTGATACTCCATGGGTAGTACAACGCGCGCCTCAAGGACTGAGCCGGACATGGCCGATCCAGGCCAGCCCTATCATAGCTGGCTGCAATGTTTCCGGGGCTGTGGCCGTCGCTATTCCATCTACGACGTAGTCTACCGCTGTGAGGAGTGCGGTGGACTGCTTGATGTGCAGCACGATCTCGGGGCCTTGAAGGGGCGGAGCGGAACGGCGTGGAGAACACTCTTCGAAGAGCGCACGCGCTCTGTCGAGGGGTCGTATGCCAGCGGCGTGTGGAGCAGGAAGGAGTGGGTCTGTCCTCAGTTGGGGCCTGAGAACGTCGTCACCTTGGGTGAGGGCAACACCCCTCTCCTCCGCGCCCGTGGGCTCGAGCAGGAGCTGGGCCTGGACCGGTTGTGGCTCAAGTTGTGTGGCAACTCTCACACTGGGTCCTTCAAAGACCTGGGCATGACGGTCCTGGTCTCGGTGGTGCGCCAGATGATCGCCGACGGGCGAGAGATCCGAGCTGTGGTCTGTGCTTCCACGGGCGATACTTCCGCCGCCCTCGGAGCATACTGCGCCGCCTCGGGTATCCCGGCCATCGTTCTCCTGCCCAGGGACAGAGTGTCCACAGCACAACTGGCCCAGCCTGTGGCGAACGGAGCGCTGGTCCTGGCCCTGGATACCGACTTCGATGGCTGCATGGACGTGGTGCAGGAGCTGGCCGAGGACAAGACGATCTACCTGGCCAACTCCATAAATCCGTTACGGATTGAGGGCCAGAAGACCGTGAGCATGGAGATCGTGCAGCAACTGGGATGGGAGGTGCCGGACTGGATCGTGATTCCGGCGGGCAACCTGGGCAACGTCGCTGCGTTGGGCAAGGGGCTGCTGATGATGAAGGAGTTGGGCCTCATCGACCGGCTGCCACGTTTCGCCTGCGCCCAGGTGGAGAGGGCCAACCCCCTCTATCTAAGCTACCTGACGGACTTCGAAGAGTACCATCCCGTCGAAGCCTGTCGAACTCTGGCCAGCGCCATACAGATCGGAGATCCAGTGAGCTACGAGCGGGCGATCAGGACCCTGCGCCTGTTTGGCGGCGTGGTGGAACAGGCCAGCGAGGACCAACTGGCCAACGCAGCGGCGCGGGCCGACCGCACCGGTTTCTATTGTTGCCCGCAGACCGGGGCTGCCCTGGCAGTTCTGTCTAAACTGGTGCAGCGCGGGGAGATCAAGCCCTCCGACAAGGTCGTGGTCATTTCCACCGCGCACGGTCTGAAGTTCACGGACTTCAAGGTGGGCTACCATGAGCACGGGCTTGACGAGGTGGAGGCCCTTCACTCCAACCCACCAGTCGAACTGCCTGCGAAGCTGGGTGCGGTGGCCGAGGCTATCGATCAGGCGCTGCGGGATGGCGTGGCTTGCACCTGAATCGTAGCCGCACCAAGGGAAACGCGAATGTCGCGAATTCCGCGAAGGGCGCAAAAGGGCGTTTGCCCAAACGGTGCAGGCGAACCTTAGGGGCGGGTCCGGCATGCGCTGCACGGACACGTGGAAGGGGTACGGCGCGCCAGACGAGTTTGCCGCCGCAGGATGGGGATGGTATACTGAGTGAGTTGCTACCTGGTCCCACCAGGCATGGGGGATGCCCATAGTGATACTACTGAGCATGATCTACGCCGTGGCGGCAGTATGGCTCGCCGTATATGCGCTGAACTCCTTCGTCTTGACCTTCCTGTACTGGAGGCACCGAGGCAGAGATCCGCGCGCCGGTATCCTCATCAGCTACCCCAGGGTGACAGTGCAGCTTCCCATCTTCAACGAGGCCCACGTCGTGGAGCGCCTCATAGACCGCACCGCGAGAATGCAGTATCCGCCGGACAGATTCCAGATCCAGGTCCTGGACGACTCCACCGACGAGACCACCGCCCTGGCCCGCAAGCGGGTGGCTTACCACCGCGCTCGAGGTGTGGACATAGAACTCCTCCACCGTCACCACCGGAGTGACTTCAAAGCTGGCGCGCTGCGCGAAGGAACAAGGAGTTCAACAGGGGAGTTTTTCGCCCTTTTCGATGCCGACTTTCTTCCGCCGGAGGATTTCCTGCTCCGGACCATCCCCCATTTGCTCGCACACCCTCAGCTGGGGTTTGTGCAGACGCGCTGGGGGCACATCAACGATGGGTACTCCTCCCTCACCGGGGCCCAAGGCATCGCTCTCGACGGTCACTTCGCCGTGGAGCAGCCCGCCCGCTATCGCACGGGGTTGTACCTGAATTTCAATGGTTCGGGCGGGGTGTGGCGCCGGGAGTGCATCGAGGATGCCGGAGGGTGGCAGGGCGACACCCTGTGCGAGGACATGGACCTCAGCTACAGGGCTCAACTGGCGGGCTGGGAGCCCATGTATCTGCGAGACGTGGTGTGCGAGGCCGAGATCCCTGCGCAGATCCACGCCTTGAAGCGGCAACAGGCGCGCTGGGCCGGAGGGTCCATCAGCTGCGCCCTCAAGCTCTGGCGTCCCCTCGTTGAGGCACCGGTGTCAGCCTTCAAGCGCGTGGAGGGCCTCATCCACCTCACCAGCTATCTGGTGCACCCCCTGATGCTGCTGATCCTGGCACTCTCTGTGCCCTTGCTCTACCTGCGACTGCCCCTGGCCTATCCCTTGACCTACCTGAGCCTGGCCAGTCTCGGGCCACCCACCATGTACGCCTGGGCGCAGCGAAGTCTCTATCCCAACTGGATCAGCCGGCTGAGGTACTTCCCCTTCCTCGTGCTCCTGGGCACTGGCCTGACCTTGAGCAACAGCAGGGCCATCTACAGGGCATTGACGGGAAAGCGCGATGAGTTTGGCCGCACGCCCAAGTTCGGGCTGGAGAGAGAGTGGGATGAATGGAGGGGAAGCAGGTATGCATTGTCCTTCGACTGGTTGGCTCTGGGGGAGGCGTCGGCAGCGCTATACGCGCTGCTGGGGGTGGCCGTCGCCCTCCAGCAGGGCAACCTCTTCGCGGTGCCCTTCCTGATGCTGCACGTCGCAGGGTTGGGCTACGTGGCCTCCCTGACCATCCTTCACTCGGCCCGCGGTTGGCTAGGAGGCGAAGCTCCGATGGCTGGTACCAAGACGCCGCTCGCTGGCAGCGCCAACCCCTCCTCCTGGAGACGATAGCCCGGCGCTCCCTGGGGTGGCAGCCCAGGGCTCAACCAGAGCCCCGCCTCGCCTCCAGATCCTCGGGGTAGAGGACCTCGCCCCCCTCTATGGGCCGTAGCCCGTCAGGCAGGTCCAGAGGATGGTCCCTGCCGGGAAGGATAACGCCACTGGTGGTGTAAGGACCCACGGTGGGCCAGTACCCTACCTTCTCCTGAGCGGCGAACTCCATTCGCACGATGGCCTTGGGCCACTTGTAGCCATACTTCGAGGGCACCACCAGCCGCAACGGCGAGCCATACTTGGCTGGCAGCAGTTGATCGTTCATGCCGTAGGCGAAGAGCACCCCACCTTCAGCAAGCTCGTGCAACGAGAGGGACTCGTAATAGCCATCAGCGCAGAAGAAGTGCAGCCAGCGAGCGTCAGGCTCCGGCTGCGCCAGCTCCAGCAGGGAGTCGAGGTCAAAACCCTCCCACTTGGCTCGCGCGGACCAGCAC
>JBAVWD010000659.1:0-2760 GCA_049697655.1 Anaerolineae bacterium
CCCTGGACCTTTGAAGGCCGGCTGCGCACGCTCCAAAACAAGACCCTCCGGCATCCGGGGAGCTTTGCCCAACTGCGTGCCTTCTACGACCTGGGGCTATGGGACCTAACGCCCCTCCAGGTCGGAGACGTGGAAGTGGTGCCCCGTGATGTCTTCCACGCCCTCTTCGAGCCGCGGGTCACCTTCGCCGGGGACAAAGACGTGGTCCTCATACGCGTTCAGGCCGTCGGGAAGAAGGACGGCCGTGAGGCCGAGGCCATGGTGGGAGTGATAGACTACCTGGACCAGGAAACGGGCTTCACCGCCATGGAGCGTTGCACCGGCTGGAGCGCGGCCATCGTGGCAGAGATGATGGCTCGCGGGCAGATCCCGCCAGGAGCCGGGGGCGTGGAGACCCAGGTGCCGGCCGGGCCCTTCGTGGAACAACTCCGCCATCGCGGGATAGATGTCACGGAGCAGGTGATCGTAAAGTAGCGTCCCTCCAGGTCGGCGGGAGTCTGCTCGTATCGTCCGTAGGAGGGTTTTCGGTCTCAGACCTCGTTGGGCAAGTCGAGAAACCCCACCTCCACGTCGAACTGGCCTCAGATCACATCGCCCAGGCTGCGTACCCCAGCGCCTGATTGATGTCTTCCCTCTCCAGCTCAGGCCACTCCTGGAGAATCTCCTCCACAGTCATGCCCGAACTCAGGTAGCTGAGGATGGAAGCAACCGGCATCCTCAGGCCGCGGATACAAGCCTTCCCAAAGCACTTCTCGGCATCCATAGTGATCCCATTGAACTTGTAGTGCCGGATTTCCACGGTCGCCTCACCTCCTCGCCAGCTCACAGGTCCCTCAGCAGTCGATACTAGTATCCCCGCAGTCGGGCAATCCTCCAACTAGCTGTCGCCAGACACAGAGGGTCGTCGTCTGGTTCATGGTGAGCAACCACCCCACAAGGCCAACTTGAGGTTTCGCAGCGCATCTGATATAATTCTTTTGTTTTATTAGGCTATCCAGGACTCGTCAGGTGTGAGGCAAGGAGAACGGGAGATGTCTCATTGGAGGACGGGCCGCAGCGAGATCTTTGTCTCCGTAGTCATACCGGCACACAACGAGGAACGATACCTGGGGGCATGCCTGGAAGCTCTCCAGCGGCAAAGGTATCCCAGGACCCGATTCGAGGTGATCGTGGTCGACAACGCCAGCACCGATGCCACACCAGAAATCGCTCGCCAGTTCGGGGCGCTGGTGGTGACAGAACCCAGGATGGGCATAGGCCGCGCCCGCCAGCGGGGAGCGAAGGCGGCCCAGGGCGAGATTCTCGCCAGCACGGACGCTGATACCATCGTGCCGCCAGACTGGCTGGAGAGGATCGCCCTTTCTTTCCAGCGTGATCGTGAGCTGGGCGCCGTCTTTGGCCCCTTCCGCTATGGCGACGGCACCGCTTTCGAGAAGGTCTTTCTCTGGTACCTGTATCTAACGCTGATGATGGCGCTTCATGCCCTGGGCGTGAGTTGCTTTTCTGGGAACAACTATGCGGTGCGGAGAGAAGCCTTCTGGAAGGCAGGTGGCTGCAAGGTGTCGCTCCCAGCAGCAGAAGACGTTGATCTGTCGTGGCGGCTGAGCAAGGTGACGAAGGTTGCCTTTGACACAGGCCTGGTAGTCCGTACCTCAGCCCGCAGGAGAGGCGAAGGCTACGGACGTATCCTGTGGCGCACCCTCCGCAGCGGCTTGCGCATGATCCTGATGCAGCGGCCACCCTACCCTCTGCCCGTGATACGCTGAGTCCCGGTCAGGGACGCGAGGTGAACCATGGTTTCGTGGGATGATACTGAAGGGCTGGCCTCGGCAGCCCAAGAGATGGGCGCCAGGGTGCTCCGAGGACCTGTGCGCTACGGCGCGTTTGGGGGAAGCCTGCACGTCGGGGACGTGGAGATCGATGACCTTCTCCACGAAATGGCGGCCCAGGAGGTGCTGGTCATCGTCGCTCCCCTGGGCCTGGCGCGGGAGCCGTGCCTGCTTTGCCCTGTGTGTCGCAGGGCTTACCAGGGGGGCGAGTGCCCGGTGTGCAGGGCGGAGCGGGAAGAGGCGAAGAGGTCTCAGGAAGAGCGATTATTGTTTGACGAAGGATTCTCGGGCCTGCTCTGCTGGTAGTGCGATGCCCTGGCGGTACTCGTCGCCGAGTGTCGGGCACCACTTCGCCTTCAGCACCTGCGCGGTGTCGAGGCGTGGTTCTTGTCCGCCCAGGGGCGCCGCTGGAGTCTCTGTCCTGAGCCCCCCTCGCCCTTCAGAATCGGTGGATGTACAATCTCTGCGAAGGGGAGAGAACATGGAGTACATAATACTCACCTTTATGGTCAAAGGTGAGGGTGACTATCAGGTGTCGAAGTGCCTGGAATTGGGCACGGCCAGTCTGGGCGGGAGCACCGATGAGGCCCTCGACAATCTGATGGATGCCACGCAGGTTTATCTGAAGACCCTTGAGGATTTGGGGGAATGCCGCCAGCTACTAGAAGAGAAAGGGGTGACCGTGTATCCCTGCCTACCAGGTGAGCTGGAGACACGAAGGGCTGAACTCGCAGCGGACGGTACTGTTGTGCCCCAGGTGGTGGCGTTGGGGCCCCCTTCCCTCTGGACTGCGCCACGCTGAAGCGCAGAGGCCGACAGGGGCCTGACGAGCAGACCCCGGCGTTCGGCAATCACGGAGACACAGCAATGTGCTGGGAGCGCGATTGACAATCCTGCACGAGTGTGCGATACTAGTCGAGCATCACTCTTC
>JBAVWD010000660.1:0-3440 GCA_049697655.1 Anaerolineae bacterium
GCTGTGGTGAACCGACCGGTTGATCCCCGGCTTGGCTGGAGAACCCGTCGGGCCATATGGATGGTGGCATGCGGACAGAGTGTTCACATCACCGTTGGCCTCGGGTAAGATGACCGGCAGGCTTAGCAGTCTTTCGGAGCGCACACGCGACTCCCTGGTCATCGCCGTACTGGCTTTGGTCTCCGTTGCCTTCCTGGCCAATGTGCTGTTCACAGACCAGGTCCTGGTTGGTGATAATCTGGCAGCACAGTACCCGTGGAGGGCCTACGCCAGCCAGGAACTCCTGGCGAGGCCCACAAACGGCAGGACCGATCCCCTGCAGGATGACTATCCACGCAGGGTCATCGCCCAGGAGATGGTGAGGGCGGGAAGCCTGCCCCTGTGGAATCCCTACTATCTTTCGGGTACCCCATTCCTCGCCACCGAGGTCTTAGCTGGCCTCTTCTATCCGCCCAACGTGATCTATTATCTCATGGACCCCTTGCGGGCTTTCGGCCTCTCGGCTGGCCTGCACTTGTTTCTCGCTGGGCTGTTTATGTACCTCTACCTGAGAAGTATCAGCCTGGACAGGGTCAGCGCCCTCGTTGGGGCGGTGACTTTCGAGCTATCCGGATATTTCCTCATCAACCTGATGTGGCTGTCCAGAGTCTTCACGGCAGCGTGGGCGCCACTGCTGTTCTTCTCCTTCGAGGAGTACTGGAAGGAGAAGAAGCTGGGCTATGTCTTTCTTCTGGCCTTTGGACTGGGAATGAGCATTCTGGCAGGGATGCCCGTGGTCGTGGTCTTCGTGGTGTTTGCCCTGGGTCTTTATGTTTCCTTCAGAGTCGTGGTCACGCTGAGAGGGAGCGGCTTGACGAAGGCAGCGCGAGGCATGGCGGTTGTTGTCGCAGGGGTCTGCCTCGGTACGGCGCTGGCAGCCGTACAGCTTCTTCCCACGTACGAGGCAACTCCCTTCTTCGAGCGCGCAGACTGGGGCTACGAAGAGACACTGGACACTGGTAGAGCGCCGCTCGCTCTGGCAACAGCTCTTGTGCCTGGGATTCTGACGAACCCCTGGCGCCCCAGCGTCTACGGCGGGGTCTTGACTCTGCTGCTTGCCCTCTGGGCGGTGACGTTCCACAGGAACCGATATGTCTTTTTCTTCGGCGCGTTGGCTTTACTATCCCTTAGCCTGTTCTTGAACATCCCCGATGTGCTGTACAGGCTGTTGTACCTGATACCCGTGTTCAGAGTGGGCAGACTGATGGAGGTCAAGATCGTATACGCCTTCGCTCTGAGCGTGCTGGCGGCCTGGGGATTCAGTTCGCTGACTGGAATAGCGAACGAGCGCCGCAGATCCACCATGCAGTGGGCGAGTCTACTAGTACTGGCCCTCGCCTGCGTCGGTCTAGCTGGAGTGCTGGTGGTTGAGTCTCTGCAGCCCCCTGGGACAGGCACTCCGCCATTGCCGGCATGGCATCTACAGAATCTGGGCAGCCTTGGTCGTGCGGCGTTGCTGGTCCTTCTGGGGGCGGCTCTATTGCTCTTTCGAGTGTGGAGGAAAGTGAGCGTTGGCTTGTTCGGCTCTTTGGCCATCCTGCTGGTTGTGGGGGACATGTACTCCTTCGGGTGGACGCTGAACCCGCCGCAGAGGGCCCAAGACCTGTTCTTCGAGACAGGAAGCACTCGCTTCCTGGAAGCAGACAACGGTCTGTTCAGGATCATCCGTGGGCCCGCGAGCGATGATGTTCTTCCGCCCAACACCGCAGGCGTGTACGGCATTGCGGACGCTCAAGGCTATTCCTCTCTGGTGCTGGATTACTACGGTGAATTCATGGATCTTATCGAACCAGGATTGGCGAAGACCAGGCGCATCGGGGCGCTCACACGCGTCGAGTCCTTGACATCGCCCCTTCTGGATCTGCTGAACGTCAAGTATGTCCTGATGGAGCCCGTCGTCAGCCAGGAGTTGGTGGAGTTTGACGCGGCGCACGATGACATCGAGCTGGTCTACGATGGGGAGATCAAGATCTACGAGAACACGAATCTCCTGCCACGGGCCTTTGTGGTACACGGCCTCAAGGTTCGTACCGACAAAGAAGGCGTCTTCTCCGAATTGACCACGCCAGAGTTTGAGCCGACGAGCTATGTCGTGCTAGAGGAAACACCGGAGCTGGGTTGGACCGGGGGTAACACCGCGCAGTACGAGTCGACCGCACGCATCGTGGAATACGGACCCTCGAGAGTGCGTGTCGAGGTCGATTCGGCGACGCATGGATTCCTGGTGCTTGCAGATCTCTACTATCCCGGGTGGAGGGCTGCGGTTGACGGGCACAGTCAGAAGGTGTATAAAGCAGACTACGCATTCAGAGCCGTGGAAATCAGCGAAGGGCAGCATGTGGTGGAGTTCGTATTCGATCCGTTGTCGTTCCAGATTGGCTGGCGGATCAGCGCGGTGACGGCGGGGATCATGGGTGTTTCTCTCATGATAGGCTATGTGAGGCGCCCCACCAGCGCTGGCATCATCACGGACAGTCGTGCGGGCAGCGTGGTCGCGAACTTACGCTGAGGGAGCGAGTACGAGCGTTGGATCCATGCCTTGTACACCTGACGGGAGTCCGTCAAGAGTGGTAGCCGGAATGCTTCGGGACAGAGCTAGGCTGACAGTGCTCCTAACAGTTTCGGTCTTGACCTTGGGAATCGGCCTGCTATTCTCAATCCCAGCGCCTAAGCCCAACATCGAGGCTGAGGTTCAGGTTGAAGGCCTGGATCGGTCACAGGATACGACGGTGACTGTCAGCGAGGGGCGAAGTGCTTCCCTGGAGTGGACATCGCCAACCGAGGCCTTGATAAGGGTGGTGGCTCCCCGAGACGCGATCATCACGCTATCTGCCGGACAGGGTGACATCGCCTTCACGCTCCATGAACTTATCATCTATACGGAGGAGGAACGGTTAACCTCCCTGGGCGACATTAAGCTGCACATCCTCAGGGGAAAAGTGGTGAGTTGGTACGCCAACCTCCTTGAGGAGGGTTATGCGGCCTTATACGCGAACCGTTTTGTCCTCGCTGTGCTGATCATTTTCTCATTGGCCTACATCTGGGTTCGCAGCAGGGTCAGATACCGTCAATTGGCGCCCCTTCTGATCATTGCTGCCTTTCTTAGCTATCAGTTGCTGTTCTTCCTGGATCTGACGCCGACCCTGTACTGGGTGACGCCTCTTTCCGATCCCAATGTAAGGACGTGTCTTGTCGCTCAGATGGCTTCTTCGATTCTGCTGGTAGCTTTGTGGTTCCCACTTCGGAAGCTAGTTAGTAAGGTGCGCCCCGGTCTCCTCGATGCCCCAGACAGGATCATTGACAAGTGGGGACTGGTAATCCTCATTGCGGTGCCTCTCTTGCAGCATCTGATCGGTCATGGCCTACTTGGTTACAACCTCCAGCCCACCGATGCCAGGTAC
>JBAVWD010000661.1:0-10716 GCA_049697655.1 Anaerolineae bacterium
ATCAGCCAGATCACATAAGACAACAAGCCCATCAGCTTGTCGTTGTCGGTGATCTCTTGATCTCTGGAAGGTTTTTCTGCCATTTCTCTTTCACCTCGCTTGTATTGATTGTAATGTGAACCCTTCCTACTTTTTCATGGCCTTACCCACGATGCCCCAAAGGGCGCCCAAGCCCGCGGCCATCACCGCTCCCACGCCAGCGCAGCTTTCTCGAGTATGGGATTTAACCTGGCATTGGATCAGGCGACGGCCAGCGACTCGCGCTGCACCTGGCCCAGCAGGTGCGCTATCACCAGGTAGGCCCAGAACATGGTGAAGAGCACACCTACGACGCAGGCTATCGTGCCGAAACCGGCGACGAACCCGGCCACTCCAGCCAAGATGATAGCCACGATGTAGTTGGCCACGTTGCTCTTGATGTAGCTGAACAACTCGCCGAACTGGAAGGCCGACATGAACTCCCCGGTGACCGCGTATCTAGTCCAGGCTGCGGGCATGACCAGCCACACAACGATGATCCAGATCAGATACAGGCACATCGCGCACGTGCTCAGTAGCCCTACGAGACTCGCCAGGGTATCACTGTCCGCCGCGCCCGCGACGAACATCATGCCCCAGACCAGGCAAGCGATGAGCCAGATGGGGATGGTGTAGACCAGCGCGATGACGAAGAGCATGAGGCCCTTCATGAATTTGCCCCCGAAGTCGTCCCATTCCGGGAGGGGCACGTCCATCCCATCGGCGGATCTCTTAAGCGCCTCCAGCATGTACCCCAGGGCCATGAAGTTGACGATGGGGATGCAGAGCAGGATGCCGCCGATGACGATCTTCATAATCCAGCTTTCATCCTGGAACATGTACGTGAAAGACTTGCCAATATCGAGGGTCATTTCGACCCACCTCCCTTGCGTTGGATCTTTGAGTTCGTTGGTGCTATGTACCTCGCTGCGACCCTGTGGCTTCATCACCTCCCTTCCACAGCGTGTGCCATCTTGCTCTGGCTTGTGCGTCCCCAAGCTGTGACTCTACAGTGGTTGGGCCATTATAGCATCAATCTGATCTCTTGGCAATAGTACGCCGGTTCGCTCCCCACAGCCACCAGAAGAGTTCCGGCCACGAACCTGGCGAGCTCCGGGAACGGTGTCCTCAAGGATTCGCTCGAGGTGGACAAGCCCCACCAGACTCTCCCTTGGAGCTCGAGTGCTGCGGTCAGAAGGGGATTCCCAGCGCGCTGCTGAACTGCCATCGTAGCAGGGCGATGATCGCCAGCTCGAGGAGCGTGGCGCCAAAGCCCAGCGCTACTGGCAGGGCAGCATCCCACCAGGCGACTGCCCGAGCCTCGCGCCGGGTCGCGATGACTATGATCATGGAGTTCACGACCGTGAGTATGGCCAGGACCCCAGCGACGCTGAGGATAGCCGCAGGATATAGAAGGACGCCCAGCTCAGTCTGTATCAGGATCACGGTAGGCAGCACGAGCACCAAAAGCAAGAGACCCAGCTCCCTGAACCCTGACAGGGCCGGCCAGTTGTCGGGCACTTTCCACAGTGTGAAGTTGAAGATCGGAAAGACGATGATGCTGAGCGCGAGACCGTGCAGGGTGCCGGTGGCCAATCGAAGAAGGTTGTGAGGCTGGTAGAGTAGCGGTCTGTTCAGAAGAAGAGAGACGTAGGAGTTTCCTCCATCCAGGGCCATAAGGAAGATGAAGCCGACCAGGAGGCCCACAACCGCGGCGGGCGGCATCAGGGCCGCCTTCCTCTTTCTCAGCGCCAGCAGGCCGCCGAACCCGAGCAGGGCGCCGATGAAGGTGCCCGTGCACCTGGCGCAGAGGGGCAACTGACGCCCGGCCATGTGGAAAGAATGACTAGGGATGCGCCCGCACACGGCGGACCCGGCCACGTCCAGCTTGTCCAGGAAGGATAGTGGCCATAGCGGAGAGATCAGCAGCAGTAAGATGAAGGCCACGGCTCCCACTGCCACCCAGGTGAGACTGCGGGCACGGTAAGCCCCCTTCACCTGACTATCGCGTGCCGTTTCGTCCAACAATGTGCTCCTCCAAAGAAATCTCCTCCCGGCCCTCTTAGCGGCAATGTTTCAAGCGCTGACCAGCGCACTCTGCACAAAATCCACACATCTTAGCAGGTTATCCCTGACGCGACCAGGACGCCAGGCCTGCAGAGCGAAGGGGCTGACCTCGACGGTGATAAGGCCCTGATAAGAATCGGCTCTGAGGCGCTCCAACAGTGGTATCAAGGGCAGGTCCGCGTCGCCGGGCACCTGGTGATGCTTGAAGAAGCTGTGCAGGTTGAACCAGGGAGGGATGGATAGACCTCGCCGGAAGTCGCTGAGATGGACATTGACCAACCTGCTTCCCAGGATCTCGTAGGCTTCGAGCAGGTCATATGGAAAGGATGCGGCATGGGCGGTATCCAGGGTCACGGCGAGATCATGTTCCTCTGCGAATTGGCGCAGCTTGCCGGGTGAGCTGAGCGCGTACCGTCTGTCGCTAGGCCGGAACACAGCCTGGTTCTCCACGCACAGCCTGGTGGATGACCCCTTCAATTCCTCAACACATGCCACGACCGCGTCCACGTACTCAGGACCAAGGCCCTCGTTCAGAGCCAATGCCTTCGGCGCATGGATAACAATGTACTGGCAAGCCAGGTGTTCCGCCACAGGTATCAACTGCGGCAGCAGCTTGTGATGCTCTCTCCTCCTCGGCGTAGGGATCATCGGAGGATGGAGAGTGAAGATAGGCAGGCCATACTCCTCCGACAGCCTTCGCACATACTTGCTGCCCCTGGCGCGCGCCTCCAGACTGAGAGCTAGTTCCAACCCTTCAAAACCCGTGTTCCGGGCGAGAGCGAAGATGTGGCGAAGGGGGTAGAGGTACAGCGAGGCGGTGGAGAGGGCGATTCTCAATGTCCGGACCCTGCCGACTGTTCGTAGAGGCGATGCTCGATGATGTATCTCTCCACCTCTTCCGGCACCTGATACTTGATGGGCAGACCCTCCTTGACTCGCCGCTGAAGATCGGAAGAGGAGATGTCCACCTCCGGCATGCCTATGATCTCAACGCGGGAGGATATGCCCGGCACGGAGGCTTCAAGCCGGCGCATGTCCACCTCGAAGCGGGGCCGTGAGACCGCTACGAGATGACACAGCCGAGTGAGCCGTTCCGGTTGGTGCCAGGTGGGCACCTCCACCAGCGAGTCGAGCCCCATGACGAAGAACAGTTCGGTGTCCGGCCCCCACTGTTCCTGGAGAATGGAGATGGTGTCCACGGTGTAGGACGGGCCAGGGCGATCCACGTCCACAAGGGAGATCTCGAAATGGGGGTTGGAGGCTATGCCCAGCCTCACCATGGCCAAGCGGTGCTCGACCGGAGTCACCTCCTCGTCCAGCTTGTGGGGAGGTAGAAGGGCTACCACGAAGAGCACCTTCTCCAGTTTCACTCTGACCCGTGCTTCCTCGGCTGCTGCCAAGTGACCGTAGTGTATGGGATCGAAGGTTCCACCTATGACGCCTATCCTCTGCAATGTGCTCTCCTATGACCACTCTAGCTCTGTCTCGCCGACGTATACACTGTCTCCCTCTTGCACCCCAGCCTCCTCCAGGGCCTTGGTGACACCCAGCCCTTCCAGGGCGCGATGCAACCGGCGCACGCTCTCGTCGTAACGCCAATCCGTTCTGGCTACCAGCCGCTCCAATTGCCTGCCCTCTACTCGGAATACACCATTCTCCACGGAAATGGTGAAGCCATCGTCTTCCTCCTGGAGGCGAAAGACAGCTGTCTCCTGTGGGCTCACCTCTGGTTCTTCGGGCAGGGCCTCCAGCAGTTGCAGCACCTGGTACAGCATCTGCCGCACACCTGAGCCAGTGGCGGCTGAGATGCAACAAGCCGCCACTCCTCGCCGCGCCATCTCCTCCTCGATCAAGGGCCACAACTCCTGAGCCTGAGGCAGGTCCATCTTGTTGAGCACCACCAGTTGACGCTTATCGGCCAGCCGGGGGTTGAACAGAGCCAGTTCCTCGTTGACGCTGTCAAGATCCTGCAACGGATCCTCGGAGGCCCCATCCAGCAGGTGCACCAGCATCCTGGTGCGCTCGATGTGGCGCAGGAAGTCATGCCCTAGGCCAGCACCCTGGTGAGCACCTTCGATCAAGCCTGGGATATCCACCATCACGAAATCCCGGTCGTCTACGCTGACCATCCCCAGGTTGGGCACCAGGGTGGTGAAGGGATAGTCGGCGATCTTGGGGCGCGCCGCACTGACAGCAGCCAGGAGGGTGGACTTCCCAGCATTGGGACACCCCACGATGCCCACGTCAGCCAGGAGCTTGAGCTCGAGGATCAACCACCGCGAGTCCCCGCTTGCCCCTCGCTCCGCGATGCGAGGGGCCTGATTGGTGGGGGACGCAAAAGCAGCGTTCCCCAAGCCTCCGCGGCCGCCTCGTGCCACGATCACCTTGTCTCCGGCGGTCTTGAGGTCGGCGAGAAGCTCGTCCTTCTCCGCGTCACGGATGATGGTGCCCGGCGGCACAGGGAGGAAGATGTCCTCGCCCTTGTGACCCTGCTTGTTCTTGCCCTGCCCATGGCCGCCGCGACCCGCCTTGAAATGGCGCCGTCCCTTGAAGTTGATGAGAGTGTTCAGGTGGCGGTCTGCCTCCAGGTAGACGTTGCCGCCGGGACCTCCATTGCCACCGTTCGGGCCGCCCAGAGGCACGTACTTCTCGCGGCGGAAGCTGACGCACCCGTCACCTCCGGCGCCTGCTTCCACGTGGATCTTGACTTCGTCGAAGAAAGGCTTGCTCATGTCTAGCGTCCTAGGATACATGAGGAGAGTGGCAAGGTCAAGGACTCGCCCCCTGAGACGAACAGATCCCTCTAACCAAAGGCTGGCCTGAGCGCCAACGGGAGTGGGTCATCTCGAAGAGAGTGTCAGGTACGGTCTCGGTCTGGCCTGGCCCGATTGGAAACTACGTCGACGAAGCTCTCTTCCGCCAACGTGACTCTTTTGGTATACTTGGTATTGGAGAAAGATAGGCGTCTGGTGGAATGTCGCCTTCTAGACCTCCGTGTCTGGCTGATGAGAGCTAATCGGGACGTGACATCGAAGAGAGCGGGTGAAACAAGCTGAGGTGATGAATCCCTTTGTGGAGGATCTGAGGGCCCAGGTAACGGATCTGTTCGCCACCGAGGCCGTCTCTGTGCACGGTGACGGTCGTGTGCTCTCCTTTGCGGGACAACTGCTGGGGGATGCAGAGGCCGTCTTCTCGACTCTGGAGCGGAGGTTGGAGAAGTTTGGCTATTTGCCGCTGCTCAGCAGAGTGAGAGGACAAGACAGGATTCTGATGGTGCCAGCACCGGCGCAGAAGAGTAAGTCACGTGTGTGGATAAATGTGGGGCTATTCCTGGCCACCGTGGTCACGGTGACGCTGGGTGGGGCCTTGATGGAGGGGTACAGCCCCCTGGCCGACCCGCCAACCGCTCTGTTGAGGGGCCTCCCCTTTGCCTGTGCCCTCCTCGGTATCCTTGTCACCCACGAAGCCGCCCATTTCCTTGTGACCAGGGCTCACGGCATGAGGGCGTCGCTGCCGTACTTCA
The DNA here is from genome assembly GCA_049697655.1 of Anaerolineae bacterium. Taxonomy (GTDB): domain Bacteria; phylum Chloroflexota; class Anaerolineae; order UBA7937; family B3-Chlor; genus JAUVXJ01. The sequence continues at coordinate 5,609 of JBAVWD010000661.1, forward strand.
TCCCCATGCCCTTGAGCACTATCGGTACCTTCGGCGCCGTGATCAGGATGGAATCGCCCATCAAGGATCGCAAGACGCTCCTGGATGTGGGCCTTTCTGGACCTCTGGCGGGGCTGGTGGTTTCGTTGGTCGTCCTGGTGCTGGGGCTGCGCTACTCCGAGGTGAAGGCATCCGTCCCCGATGCCCAGTTCATGACCTTGGGTACTGGCCTCCTCGTGGACTGGCTCACCGAAGTGGTCTTGGGCCCGTTGTCTGACGCTCAAGCGGTGATCCTGCACCCCATCGCCCTGGCAGGTTGGTTCGGCATCTTCATTACCTTCATCAATCTCATTCCGGTCAGCCAGTTGGACGGAGGTCACGTGGGGTATGCCTTCTTCGGCGCTGCCCACCGCTTTGTGGCCACCCTGATCTTCATGGGCATGCTGGTCCTGGGGCTGTTCTCCCCGTGGTGGTTCCTGTGGGCGGTGTTAGTCTTCGCTCTGGGTGGGTTGAGACACCAGCCTCCACTGAACGACATCACGCCCTTGGACACCAGGCGGAAGGTCCTGGCCATCTTCTCCTTCGTGCTGCTTTTCCTGCTGGGGACACCGCGGCCGTTTGGCTAGGGTAACGATCTACCTCTGGAGGTTGTAGAAGGCGTCCATGCCCGCGTACCGGGCGACTTCCTCCAGCTCTTCCTCTATACGCAGGAGTTGGTTGTACTTGGCCACACGCTCGCTGCGGCAAGGCGCGCCGGTCTTGATCTGGCCCGCGTTCAGCGCCACGGCCAGGTCCGCGATGGTGGTATCCTCGCTCTCCCCGCTGCGATGGGAGATCACCGTCGTCCATCCCGCCTTCTTGGCCATCTCCACAGCGGCCATCGCTTCGCTCAGGGTACCGATCTGATTGAGCTTGATGAGGATGGAGTTCGCCGCCTGTTCTTCGATGCCCCTCTGGAGTCGCTCTACGCTGGTCACGAAGAGGTCGTCGCCCACTAGCTGCACGCGATCCCCGGCCTCCTCCTCGAACAGTTTCCAACTCTCCCAATCATCCTCGGCCAGGCCATCCTCGATGGAGATGATGGGGTACTTCTCTATCCAGGCCAGATAGAAGTCCACCATCTCTTCGCCCTTCAGTCTCTTGCCTTCCTTTCGCAGATCATAGTACCCGTCCTCGTAGAACTCCGAGGCGGCAGGATCCAGGGCGAGGAACAGGTCCGCGCCGGGCTCGTAGCCCGCGCCCTCGATGGCTTCCAGGATGACCTCTATTGCCTCCTCATTGGACCCTAGAGAGGGAGCGAAGCCGCCTTCGTCACCGAGACCCGTGTTGTAACCCCTGGCCTTCAGCACCTTCTTCAGGCTGTGGTACGTCTCGGTGCCCCAGCGCAGCGCTTCGTGGAAACTGGGAGCCCCAACCGGCATGACCATAAACTCCTGCAAATCGGTGGAGTCTTCCGCGTGCTTCCCACCGTTGAGGATGTTCATCATAGGTACAGGCAGCGTTGCTGCGGCCACCCCGCCCAGGTAGCGGTACAGAGGAATGTCCAGGAAGGAGGCTGCCGCCCTGGCAAGAGCCACTGACACGCCCAGAACGGCGTTGGCGCCCAGCCTCGACTTGTTCGGCGTGGCATCAAGCTCGATCAGAAACTGGTCGATGCCTTGCTGATCGAGGGCGTCCCAGCCTATCAGCTGCGCCGCTATCTCCTCGTTCACGTGGCCCACGGCTGTCAGTACACCCTTGCCACCGTACCGCTCCGGATCTTCATCCCGCAACTCCAGAGCCTCGTGGACTCCGGTGGAGGCACCCGAAGGGACTATCGCCCGCCCCATAGCGCCGCCCGCCAGGTAGACGTCAACCTCCACAGTGGGGTTGCCGCGCGAGTCCAGAACCTCTCTGGCCAGGATATCCTCAATGATGCTCATGGCAAGACCTCCTCCCTCTGAAGGATGCTGAACTACTTCAGTCCCAGTGTGATGTACAGGCTGGTGAAGTCGAAATGCTCGCTGAGGAGCTCCTGAAAGCGCTGCGTCTTCTTCTCTTGCTGGAAACGGCTCTTGCCGAAGAAGCCCTCAACGATCTCTATGGTGGTCAGAGTGTCGTACTTGCTCACCATGATGGGCACTCCCATCTCCTGTGCCACGCCTTTGATCATGTCCTGAGGATGGAGATTGCCCGTCAGGATGAGGCAGTTGGTCGAGGTCTGCAGGGCCGCCAGTTGGATATCAGACCTATCACCGCCTGTGATGACCGCCTTGTTGGGCTTCTGGCGGAAGTAGCTGAGGGCGACGTCAGCGCTCATGGCGCCCACCATGAGGTTCTGGACGAGTTCCTCACCCTTGTCGGGCCGGGTCATGATCTCTGCCTCCAACGCCTCCGCCAGTTCCTTGACGCTCACCGACATGAGGAATCTGTCCTCGGGCAGAACGCCATAGACGAGAATCCCTTCCTTCTGGAGGAAGGGCTTGGCCACGGCCTCCGCCGATTCCATCAGCCGCTGCGGCACACCGTTCATCACGGCACCAATCATGGGGTCGCCCAGTACCCTGCGGTAGAACAGCACTGCATCGAGACTCAGTAGACCGGTGTAGCGGACTACAGTCAGCGACTTGGCATCCAGGAGTTTGCACACTTCGTTCGCCGGCAGCCTTATCAGTCCGCCAGCGCTCAGGCGGTCCACTCCCTCCACCAGCATCACGTCCTTGCCCTTGGACACCCGACCGAAGACCTCCAGCAGTCTCTTGGGATAGTCCAGCCACTTCTGCTTGCGCATGATGGATTCCACGGCTTGGGGGTCCAGTGGTATCGGCACCAGGTCCGAAATGGGTTCCGCCAGCTGGAGCTCCTTCTTGATGAACTGCGCGTCCTCGTCCACCGCAGAGCCCTCCAGACGGTGGGCGGACAGACTGATGGGCTTCATATAGCCCACTGAGAACCCATCGCTCTGCAAGCGTTTCCCCAGGCCCAGACAGAGGGCGGTTTTACCAGAAGCGGTGTCCGTTGAAGCGATGTACATTGTTGCCATCTGCGTTACCTCTCTTCGCTCTCACGCGTGGGACAGCGGTACGGCCTGCGATCTTCCTGGCAGTTGGACCTCCGAAGTGGCAGCGCTGTGTTCCTCATGACAATACCAGGCGCATGTCCAGGGCCACTGCTCCCTTTCCTTGTTCATGAACCATCAAGGGGTTGACATCTAGCTCCACGATCTCGGGGAAGTCCACGGCCAATTGGGACACTCTCAGCATACAATCCACAATGGCTTCCAGGTCTGCGGGGCGCTCGCCGCGGTGCCCACGGAGCAAGGGAGCTGATCTCAGCTCACCGATCATCTCCTCCGCCTCCCAGCGAGCTACGGGAGCGATGCGGAAGCTGACGTCTTTGAGGACCTCTACATATATGCCGCCCAACCCCAGGAGCAACAGCGGCCCGAACTGGGGATCGCGGTTGACGCCGATGATCACCTCCTTGCCTGCCGGCACCATCTCCTGAACGAGAGCGCCCCAGATGTTAGCCTCGGGCATGTATCTGCGGGCGCGGTACGTCAACAGGTCGAAGGCGTCTCTCACATCGGTGGCGCTCCTCAGATCGAGCTTCACCCCGCCAATATCCGTCTTGTGAAGGATGTCTGGTGAGGCGATCTTCAGCACCACCGGGTAGCCTATCGCCTCAGCCATGGCCACCGCCTCCTCCGAGTCTCGTGCCAGTTCCGACTTTGGTATCGTGAGGCCGTATGCTCGCATGATCTGTCTCGACTCAGCATCGCCCACTTTGAGACGGCCCTCGGAGCGGACGGTGGCAAACGCCTGTCGCACCTGGTCTTCGTCAACATCGAAACGCTCCACCGTCCTGGGAGGCTTTTCCAGCCACCGCCAGCGCTCCACCAGAGCCCTCATAGCGTCCACTGCCGGCTCGGGGTAGCTGTAGTTGGGGATCTCCGCCTCCCGTAGGATTTGCACCCCGATCTGGGCCAAGTTCTTTCCCATGAAGCAGCCCAGCACCGGCTTGTCGTGTTGATGTACCACCTCGGCGATGATGTGCGCCGTTTCGTCGACCTTGGTCACCGCCTGGGGGATGAGGATGGCAATGACGCCATCCACGTTTTGATCGCGCAGTACGGCGTCGAGGGCGAACCTGTACCGTTCAGCGTCGGCGTCCCCACGCACGTCCACCGGATTGAGAGCGTTGGACCCCGGAGGTAGCTCCCCCTGTAGGAGGCGTATCGTCTCGCTCTGGAAGGAGGCTAGGCGCAGCTTGGCCCGGTCTAGGGCGTCGGTGGCCATGATGGCCGCGCCGCCCGCGTTGCTGACCACTGCAATCCTATCGCCCTTAACCGCAGGCGCCTGGGCAAAGGCCAGCGCGTACTGGAAAAGCTCTTCCACCGAGTCAGCGCGTGTTATGCCTGCCTGCTTGAAAGCCGCTTCATAGGCCGTCTCGGATCCTGCCAGGGTGCCCGTGTGGGACGACACGGCGCGGGCGCCGGCGTCACTGGTTCCCGCCTTGATGGCGACAATAGGTGTTTCTGTGCCTACGTGCTGCGCGATCTTCATGAACTCTGGCCCATCGACTATGCCCTCCAGGTAGGCCACGATCACCTTGCTGTGGGGATCATCATCCCACAGCTTAAGGAGGTCAGTCTCGTCGATGTCGGCCTTGTTGCCCAGGCTGACGAAACGAGAGAACCCAATTCCCTCACCGATGGCCCAGTCGTGAATAGCCAGCAACAGAGCGCCCGACTGGGACATCATCGCGATCTGACCCGGCTCGGGCATCCCGCGGGCGAAGGAGGCATTGAGAGGACAGACGGTGTCGATCACACCAAGGCAGTTGGGGCCAAGCATGCGCATGTTGTAGCGCTGGATGATGTCGACCAGTGCCTTCTCCTTCTCCAACCCCTCTCCGCCTACCTCGCGGAAACCGGAAGTGATGACCACAACCCCCTCCACCCCCTTCTGGCCGCACTCCTCAAGCACGGGAGCCACGAAACGCTCGGGCACGACAACTACCGCCAACTCTACGTCACTTGGGACCTCCAGCACGCTGGGGTAGGCTTGGACGCCGAGGATCTCTCCGCCTTTGGTGTTGATGGGGTAGACCTTGCCCTGGTAGCCGCATTCTAGAAGATTCTTGAGAAC
>JBAVWD010000662.1:0-8264 GCA_049697655.1 Anaerolineae bacterium
CCCAGCAAGGATGCTAGCCTGTCGGCCGATGCCGACAACACCGCCAGATGAACTCGATCCCCATCTTGGAGAACTGTGCCCAGTGTTGGCAGAAAGGTCTTGCCTCCTCGACTGACTGCCACCACATGGATTTCGGCAGGCACTGTCAACTCTTTCACCGTCCGGCCAACCAGGAGGGCTGTGGTCTCTGACTCCACGATCTCCACTTCGCCACTTCCCAGGCTTAGGATCGTCTCCAGTGGGGAGTAGCACACCAGGTCAGCAATCCGGTTGACCCCCCATGTGACTGGGGCGATGGTGGGCAAGCCCATTCTGGCATAGATCTCGGCCTTGCGCGGATCGTAGACGCGGGCGACCACCCGCGGAACCCGGAAGACCTGACTGGCAACACGAGCAACGACCACATTGGCTTCGTCGCTGGCGGTTACAGCGGCCAGCCCGTCGGCGCTCTCGATCCCGGCCTGGAGTAGCACGTCACGGTCGAAGCCGATACCGACGACCCGCTGCCCTTTGAACGCAGCACCGAGTCGTTCAAAAGCAGCCGCATCTTGGTCCACCACCGAGACGGTGTGGCCGCGAAGCGTCAAGACCTGCGCCAGTCCTGCTCCGGCGCGGCCGCATCCGATAACGATGATTCTCATCTGTTACCTCCTGGGAGTCCGTCGCTCCCGCCAGCGCAGCAGCCCCTTGCGCAACTCATCAGCAAGCAAGATGATCGGGGCCCAGGCGAAGACGTAGATCCATTCGCGTAGGCCAATCGGCGCCGTATTGAAGGCGCCCTGCAGGAACGGAGCGTAGATCAGCAGGCCGAGGACAACCAGCTCCACGGCGATGCCGACAAGAACCAGTCGGTTAGTGCGGAAGCCAATAGTGAGGATCGACGCACGGTCCGTCCTGCACCCAAACACCGCTCCGACCTGGCTGGCGACGACACCCGCCAGGGTCATGGTGGTGGCCATGCGGTAGAGGGCGGTGCCTTCGGGAGCCAGTGCAGCGGCAGGCCAACCGTGAAGCCAGTTCAGGAAGAAATACGCCGACATGGCGGCGACTGATTCGATCAGTCCGTACCAAAACAGCGCCCGTGCTAGAAGCGCTCTGGTGAGTAAGGGCTCTTTCTGCGAACGCGGAGGGCGATCCATGATCCCGGCCTCGGGCGACTCGGCACCCAGGCCAATGGCCGGCACCAGGTCCGTGCCCAGGTCGATGGCCAGCACCTGCATCACCGTGAGTGGCAGGGGGATCCTACCCCGAGAGAAGAGCATGACGATGAAGGGCACTGCCTCAGCCATGTTGCTATTGAAGACGTACACGGCGAACTTGCGAATGTTATTGTAGACCGCCCGTCCTTCCTCGACGGCGTTGACGATAGAGGCGAAGTTGTCGTCGGTGAGGATCATGTCGGCGGCCTCTTTGGCCACGTCAGTCCCCGCGATGCCCATGGCGACCCCGATGTGGGCCTTCTTCAGGGCCGGGGCGTCGTTCACCCCGTCGCCAGTGACGGCCACGATGTGTCCCATCTCGCGCAGTGCGCCGACTACCTTGAGTTTGTGTTCCGGAGCCACGCGCGCAAAGATGACCTCCTCCTGCAAGGCTGTCTGCAAGTCCTCTTCGTCCATGGTGTCCAGGTCGGCACCGGAGATGACGCGCGGCTGAAAGCCACGGAGGATGCCAGACCGTCGAGCTATGCTTTCGGCCGTCAGCCCGTAGTCCCCCGTGATCATAATGATGCGGATGCCGGCACGGTGGCATTTCTCGACCGCCTCAGCGACCTCAGGGCGCGGTGGGTCCATCATGGCCGCCAGACCGAGGAAGGTCAGACCACGCTCGATGGCCTCGGGTTTGTAGGTGCTGGGGCCCTCGGGGAGCCGCCGCATGGCGATGGCGAGCACACGTAGTCCTTGGCGGGCATAGTCATCGTTGGCCGAGATGATCTGGGCTCTTAGGGCATCGTCGAGCGGCCGTTCCTGCCCACCAAGGCGCACACCGGCACACAAGTCCAGCATTTCTTTCGGCGCACCCTTCACGTAGGCCACCAGTGAGGGCGCACTTGCCGGCGGGGTCCCTGTCACCCGGTGGACCGTGCTCATGCGCTTGCGATGAGATTCGAAGGGCAATTCTCTTAGCCGAGGTGCCCGAAGCGCTTCGCTCTCCAGGTCCAGCCCACCCTTGAGGGCCACGACACGCAGGGCCGCTTCTGTCGGGTCGCCCAGAACCGTCCAGCGAAAAGTGTCATGCGCGCCCGCCGAAGCCAGGTCGCCCTTCGGGGGGAGCAAGCGCGCGTTGTTGCACAGACCAGCCGCCACCAGCATGTCGCGCAGGTCGCCGCCCACTGGTGTAGGGACTTGTTGTGTGGCGTCCACGATCTGACCCTCTGGCGCGTATCCTACACCAGTCACCGTCAGGCGCTGATTTGCGAGCCACAGACTACTCACAGTCATCTCGTTCTCAGTCAGTGTTCCGGTCTTGTCGGTGCAGATAACCGTGGTGCAACCCAGGGTCTCGACAGCGGAGAGCTTCTTCACCAGGGCATGGCGGTGGGCCATGCGTTGCACGCCCATGGCCAGCGATAGCGTCACCGTCGGTAGCATACCTTCGGGCACAAAGGCGACTATCATGCCCATAGCGAAGATGAAGCTCTCGGTCACCTCCACCCCTGCCAACAAGATAGCCAGCACAAAGAAGAAGACCCCGATGCTGGTGGCAAGCACGGTTACCATCTTGGTCAGGCGGCCCAGCTCTTTCTGAAGGGGACTCGCATCTTCCCCAAGAGTCTGAGTGAAATGGGCGATCTTTCCGAACTCGGTGTCCATGCCGGTGGCCAGCACCAACGCACGGCCCGTGCCAGCGGCTACGCTTGTGCCGGCGAAGACCAGGTTGGGAAGTTCAGTGCGAGCCAGGTCTGTCCGCAGGACCGCTTCGTGGGTCTTGCGTACCGCGTGCGATTCCCCGGTCAGGGTTGACTGATCCACTCGTAGTTCGGCCTCCTGGATCAGGCGGCCATCTGCAGAGATCTTGTCTCCTTCGCCCAGTATCATGAGGTCGCCCGGCGCGAGTTCTTCCGCCTCAATCTGCTGCTCTTCCCCATCTCGCAGCACGCGGGCGTGGACAGGAAGGAGGCGGCTTAGAGCTTCGGTAGCCTTCTCCGCCTTGAACTCCTGCCAGAAGCTGAATCCGCCGTTGATCAGGTTGACGGTCCAGATGGCAAAGCCCAATTGTGGCATCCGCGCCGCAAACGCGACCACTCCACCAACCCATAGCAGGATGGCCATCAGGTGGGTGAAGTTCGCCAGGAACTTCAGAATGAGTGGGGTGCCCTTCTCCTTGCGGATGATGTTGCGCCCGAAGCGCCGCAGCCGCTCTTCCACTTGGTCCTGGGTGAGCCCTTGAGGCTGCGTCGCCAGCAGTCCGTACACCTCCGCGACCGGCAGGGCATGGATCGGCTGCTCAGCAATCGCCTCCAGAGATGCCTTTGTGGATGTGCTCATACGCCTTCCTCGATGACCGCCACGGTGCCGTCGCTACCACCTAGCGACGCGTCAGCCGGGCCAGCCATCACCACGCATAGAAGACACTACTCCATCTTGGTCCCCGCATGGGAGCCGGTCATGGCAGGTCCTCAGCGAGATTGGTGCACTATCGCCAAGTCACTATCCCGGGGCTGGACCACAGGTCCGTCGGGCCGAACGACAGAGCCATGACCGTCGGCCCGGCTTGCGGGGGCCGCCTGCTGCGTTTGTTGGCGGGATCAAGCCGGAGAACAACTGATGTGGCGCCGACTGCCTCCTTGCGGCTGGTCCACTCATACTCAGGCTTCTCCTCAGCCTCCGATGCCTCGCCAGTGAGGCCATGATCTCGCTGGCACACTGCCTCGCCAAGGTCACTGTAACCGGATCAGAGAGCTGCTCGGACCGGGGCGCCACCCCCTCGCTGGCAGCGGGCACCTGTGCCTACAGGAAGTGTAATCCACAGCTCCCACATTCGTCAAGCTGCCATTGGAAGCTGCTGAAGAAGGGGTGAGACACGCTTGCACGGTTTCATCGGCGGTCCCGCCGCCTGAACTCGTCCTGCAAGTAGCCTTCGACGGTCTCGAGGCGCGGCTCAGGACGAGCGCACTGGCCACCCCACCCGGAGAGGGGTCAGCCTATGGTCAGAAGGCCTTGTGCTCCGTGCGCGCTATGATCTCGTCCTGCAACGGTTGGCCCAGGTCGCAGAAGTAGTCGCTGTAGCCGGCCACTCGGACGATAAGGTCCCGGTGCTCCGTGGGGTGTTCCTGTGCTGCGCGCAATGTGGTCGCGTCCACGACGTTGAACTGAACGTGATGGCCGTCCAGCTTGAAGTAGGTCCGTATCAGTGCGACGAACTTGTCCAGATCATGCTCGCCCTTCAGCAACTGGGGCGAGAACTTCTGGTTCAACAACGTGCCACCGGTGCGAACGTGGTCCATCTTGGCCACTGACTTGAGGACGGCGGTCGGTCCTCGTCGGTCGGCCCCTTGCACGGGAGAGACGCCCTCCGACAAGGGCCTTCCGGCAGCTCGCCCGTCGGGCGTGGCCCCCACGACCGATCCGAAGTACACGTGCACCGTGGTAGGCAGAAGATTGACGTGATACCTCCCGCCCCGGGTGTTGCTCCGCCCATCAATCGCGTCGTGGTAGGAGTTGAATGCCATCACCATAACCCGGTCGGCCTCGTCATGGTCATTCCCGTACTTGGGCGTCTTGTTGAGTAGCATCAGCCGCACCCTCTCGTGCCCTTGGAAATCATCTCTCAGGGCTGCCAGCAGTTGCTCCATGGTCAGAGTCCGCTTGTCGAATATGTGATGCTTGACGGCAGTCAGCGCATCTGCCATGGTCCCCAGGCCCACTCCCTGGATGTACGTGGTGTTGTAGCGCGCACCTCCGTCGTGGTAGTCCTTCCCTGTGGCGACGCAGTCATCAATCAAGAGAGACAGAAAGGGAACCGGCAGGTACTTGGCATACAACCTCTCAATGACGTTGTTGCCCCGGATCTTGATACCGACGAAGTGATCCAACTGTCTCTGATAGGCCTCGAACAACTGCTCGAAGCTGTCGAACTGGCCAGGGGCCCCTGTTTGCGGGCCGAGCCTCCGACCTGTCCGCGGGTTCACCCCGTCGTTGAGTGTGATCTCCAGCACTTTCGGCATGTTCAGGTAGCCCGACAAGTTGTAGTTCTCCTTGCCAAAGGCTCCAGTCTCCACACAACCGCTGGTGCCGCCGTTCCGCGCGTCCACGATGGACTTCCCAACCTGGACCATCTCTTGCACGACGAGATCGCTGTTGAAGACCGAAGGTTGGCCAAACCCCGTGCGGATGATCTCAGCGGCCCGCTTCAAGAAGCGGTCCGGGCTCTTCTTGCTCACGTGGACGGAACTGCTAGGCTGCAACAGGCGCACCTGTTCCACCACGTCCAAGATCAAATAGGAAACGTCGTTGACCCCGTCGGCGCCGTCTTCCCTCACTCCGCCCAGGTTAATCTGGGCGAAATCGTTGTAAGTGTTGCTCTCCTCCGCCGTGACCCCCACTTTGGGTGGTGCCGGCTGGTTGTTGAACTTGACCCACAGGCACTGGAGAAGCTCTTCGGCCTGCTCATGAGTGAGCGTCCCGTCCTCCAGGCCCTTCCTATAGAAAGGATACAGGTGCTGGTCGAGCTTGCCGGGCGAGAAGGCATCCCAGGGGTTGAGCTCCGTGGTCACGCCAAGATGGACGAACCAGTAGTATTGGACCGCTTCCCAGAAATCGTCAGGCGCAAACGCTGGCACCCGGGAGAAGATCTCGGCGATGCGCTCCAGCTCCGCCCTCCTTCGGGTGTCCCCCTCTCGCCGCGACAACTCCCGAGCCCTCTCCGCGTGGCGCTGCGCGAAGTGGATGAGGGCCTCGGCGCAGATGTCCATGGCCCTCAGTTGCTCCTGCCTATCGTAGGCCGTCGGGTCGTTCAGAAAGTCGAGGGCCTCCAGGCTCCGCTTGATGTCCTCCTTAAAGCCAAGGAAACCTTTGCCGTAGATCTTGCCGTCCAGGGCGGTGTGGCCGGGAGAACGTTGCTCCATGAACTCGGTGAAGACACCGGCCTCATACGCGGCCTTCCAGTCGGGGACCATTTCCCGTAAGATGAGTTCGCGCATCGTCTTTCCCCGCCAGAAGGGGATGATAGTTTTCTCATACACCTCGCGGACCTGCGGGCTGACCGCAAAGGATACGTGCTCTCTGGAATGGAGGATGTCCAGATCTCCCAGGCTGTGACAGCAGATCTCGGGGTAGGTCGGTACCGCTTTGGGCGCCGGGCCTTTCTCTCCCACAATCAACTCGCCTTCGCCGATGTATATGCTCTTGTGTTCCATCAAGTACTTGAAAGCCCTGGCGCGGCGCACAGGAGCCGACACCGGCCCCAAGCTCTGCTGGTAGAACTCGGTGATCAGTTCGGCGCGCTCCGAGGATAAAGTGGGAATGGCCTCCTGACTCTGCTGCCGCAGCCGGGCAACCCTCTCACTAACGGGCATAACATCAACCTCCGATCCTCACCGACAAGCCGAATCCGCGGATGATCTCCGCCAGTTCCGCCATGTGCTGCGCCGAAGGGGAACTGACCCCGGCAAGGTGATAGGTCTTGTCCAGTCGTCTGTACTTCTCCTCAGCGGTGGCGTGGTATGGCAAGAGGTCTACGCTCTGCAGAGCGGGTAACTCTGCGGCAAACGCTCCTATTTGCCGGACACTCTCAGCATCGTCGTTCACACCCGGAATCACAGGCACCCGCAGGATGATCTTGTGACCGGCTTGCGACAGCGCCTGCAGATTCTGAAGGATCAACTCATTGGAGGCGCCGGTTGACTCTCTGTGTCTGCCGTTTTCCATCACCTTCAGATCGTACAGGAACAGATCAGCGCACTCCCCCATGGCATCCAGTTGTTCCCAGGCGCAGAGCCCACAGGTGTCCACAGCGGCGCTTATTCCTCTAGCTGCGCAAGCCCTGAGGAGCGACAGTAAGAAGTCGAACTGGTACAGGGGCTCTCCGCCGGAGAAGGTCACGCCCCCTCCAGACTCATCGTAGAACGGGATGTCGCGAGCTATCTCGGCCAACACCTCGCCGACCGTCATCTCCTGGCCCGCCAATTCGCGTGCCTCGGCGTAGCAAACCTCCACACAGGTGCCGCAGGCGGTACAGAGACGTCTGTCAGTCACTGGCAAGGCTCCATCAAAGGAGATGGCGCCCTGAGGGCAGACATTCAGACAGGCGCGACACCCGATGCACCGGTTCCCGTGGATCACCAGCTCGGGCCCCGGGGTCTGGCCTTCGGGGTTATGGCACCACTGGCATCTCAGCGGGCAGCCCTTGAGGAAGACGGTGGTGCGAATGCCCGGCCCGTCGTGAATGGCGAAGCGCTTTATATCAAAGACAGTACCCTTGAGCACTGAAACCACGTCTCTCGAGTTGGACACCACTGGGCACAACCACGACATTCGCAGCAGCCCGGCTTGATTCCTGCATCAGGTGCTGAGTCCCACATGGGAATAGCGGGACCCGACGGTGCTGGGACCATCAGCCCCAGGCCTCATATTCGCCGCGCATGCACCCTCATCACGCCACTAATTTGAGGTCCCACCCCGAGGGCTTCACACCCTTGGTTTCGCCTGGTGCACTAGTCTAATCGTTTCTCGGTGCACAGTACAAGCTCCAATGGCCCATGCAATACGCTGCAGATCCCCCGCCCGGCACTCTGCTCGAACGGAGCGCCTCAGCAACTGCACTTGGACATCTTGTCACATCTCCGACCACACGCACCACTCCGGGCTCAGACGCAGCCATCGCGTTCTTGACACACCAGCCTCTTTGGAGTAGTATGAGGCAATGCCCGTCGGGAAGCAGAGCGGTGCCAGGCGGGTGAGACGGGGCTGCTTGGTAGAGCTAGCACACAAAAGCAGGGGGTGCAAGCCGAATGGCAGAAGAGAAGGATCAGAAGGAGAACACCAAGAAAGCGGCCAAGGAGGACAAGAAGGTCCGAGTGGCTATCATTGGCGTGGGTAACTGCGCCTCGTCCTTTGTGCAGGGGGTCCACTACTATAAGGACGCCAAGGAAAGGGACAAGGTCCCCGGCATAATGCACGTCAACCTCGGGGGGTACCACATCCGGGACATCCAGTTCACCGCGGCGTTCGACATCGACGCCAACAAGGTAGGCAAAGACCTCTCCGAGGCAATCTACACCTATCCCAACAACACGTACCGCTTTTGCGACGTTCCCAACCTTGGTG
>JBAVWD010000663.1:0-1694 GCA_049697655.1 Anaerolineae bacterium
TTCCCACACCGGCGATGAGGTGGGGTTCGTCTCCCGGGTGAACGTACCGGTACCCTTCGGCCCGGGCAAGCTCCTCTACTCTGTTCTTGGCCTCGTCGAAGATGCGGCCGTGGAAGAAAACCTCGGCGCCCAGGTTGCGAATCGCCGCCACCTTCCCGGGATTAGCGCCCTCAGGCATGCCGATGATGGCTCGAACTCCAAATAGCCGTGCTCCGTAGGCCACGGATTGGCCGTGGTTGCCCGTGGAGGCCGTGATCAAGCCTCGCTCTTTCTCCTCGGGGCTGAGCTGCGCGGCCAGATTGATGCCGCCTCTCACCTTGAAGGCGCCGACGGGCTGGTGGTTCTCGTGTTTCACCCAGACCTCCGCGCCGATGAGTTCATCCAGGAGAGGATAGTGATAGAGGGGCGTCTGCCGCAGATAGGGGGCGATACGCTTGCGGGCGGCCAGGACGTCCTGGAAAGTGGGTGGTTGAAGAGATGTCATCGGTTTGCGCTCCTTGTGCCCTTCTTGTCTGAATGAGGCCAACGTTGCCTTCGGCGAGGTGGGAGACGAAGGCCACCAGTTGATCGGTGCACTTTCCGTCAGATGTGGCCAACCCTTCCCAGGTGGCGGATCTAAAGAAGCGGTTCTTGAGAATCAGCCCGTTGAGCTCGGTTTTCTCCCAGAGGCTGGGCATGGTGTGGAGAGACCCCTTACAAGACGATTCCGTAGTTTCGCATCAGGGCGTCTTCCACCCCTTCCCAGGTCCCCTCGACCTGGGGGGCGAGGGACTTGCCCACGTCCATGTCCTTGAAGCCGCTGGAGGTGTTGATAAAGACCACCGGGCCCTTGCTTTCGAAGTCCCCGGCATACGCCTGGCGCAGACCAGCCAGCGCGGCGGCTGAAGAGGCCTCCGCCCAGATTCCGTCGTGAGCGAGTCGGGTCTGCGCCTCCTCGATCTCTTCATCGGTGACGGCCACGGCAAACCCACCTGATTCCTCCAGGGCCACGATTCCCCGGTAGCCGTTTACGGTGACGGCGATGGCGTAGGCCGCAGTGGGCTGGGTGTGCACTGTGACCGCAGGCACGCCGGCGGCCACCGCCTCTCGCAGCGGCGCCAGAGATGCAGGCTCACACGCCGCCATGAGCGGTGCGGAGTCCGTCAGTCCCAATTCGCGCAGCTCGCGGAAGCCCTTCCATACTCCGTAGAGGAGTTCGGCGTAGCCTGTGGGCACAAAAACGGCTGTGGGGATGCGGCGGCCGAGCTGGAGCCAGATCTCATAGGCGATGGTCTTGTAGCCCTCGGTACCGTACGGAGGGCCGGTGGGGGTGGGCGTGAAGGTGCTGGCCGGGTACCAGCGTCCCCTGTGGGCACCCTCGCCCATGATAATCCGCGCCGCCCTGGTGGGGATGAGCAGTTGGGCAGCGCCGTAGGCTCTGAGGAACGACTGGACGGCGGGTGGGCACTCTGGCGGTGAAAGGACGATGCACGGGAGACCCGCCCTCGCTGCATACGCGGCCGTGGCCGCACCGTGATTCCCCGTGGAACTGACGATGAGAGCCTTGGCCTTTGCTTCCAGAGCCCCGCATACGGTCAGGTAGGCGAACCGGTCTTTATGGGACCAGGTGGGGTTGCGAGATTCGTCTTTGACGTACAGTTCGCCCTCCAGACCTGCCCAAGAGGCCAGGTCCGGTGCGGGGATCAGCGGCGTGC
>JBAVWD010000664.1:0-4931 GCA_049697655.1 Anaerolineae bacterium
CCGCTCGGCCACGCTGGATGGCTGAGCACGAGCGCCCCTACAGCGAGAAGAGAGGGATCTCGTTCTACCTGTTCCACCGCAGCCTCGAAGACCTGGTCGCTGAGCAGCTTCCGGCGGGCGTTGAGACCCTCGAGCTCCGCGGCCAGGATCCGCGCCCGGCTCGGGTCATCCGTAGTGAGAAGCTCGACCGCACTGTTGGCATCGGCCAGCCTGCCCAAAGCGTTCAACCTCGGCGCCAGGTAGAAGCCGATGTGTTCCTCCGTCAGCCGCGCTGGGTTGACACCGGCCAACTCCATGACAGCCTGTAGTCCCGGGCGAATGGTGTGCCGCAGGGCTTCCAGACCTCGCTGCAGCAGGTACCTGGTGTCGCCCGTCTGTACTGCCACATCAGCCACAATCCCCAGAGCGACCAGATCCAGGTACACTGTCGCGTCCTCCCAGCGCCCTTCTCGCTCGTACAGCGCCTCCGCCAGCTTGTAAGCGCACCCGGCCCCTGGGAGTTCCCTGAGGGGGTGATCCTGGGGTAACATCTTGGGGTTCACCACCGCACACCCGTTTGGCAGGCGCTCGGGCAGATCGTGGTGATCTGTGATGATTATGTCAACGCCCGCCTCTTGCGCGTGCCGTACCGCGTCGTGCGCAGTGATGCCCGTGTCGCAGGTCAGGAAAAGGTGGACCCCATCGGCGATCAGCTTCCTGAAAACGGGCAGATTGACTCCGTGGGACTCAGTGGCCCGGACGGGGATATGGTATCGCACAGAGGCGCCGAGTTCTCGCAGAGTTGACCAGAGGAGTGTCGTCGCCGTCTGCCCATCGACGTCGAAATCCCCCCAGACACAGATCTCCTCCCCCTGGCCGATGGCCCTCTCTAGGCGCTCTGCGGCCCTGATCAGGTTTGGCAGATCGCTGGCGGGCGCGGGATGGTAGAAGTCAGGGTAAAGAAATGACCTGGCTCCTTCGGGTTCGGTGAGACCTCGCCGCACCAGGGTCTGGGCCACCAGGGGATGCCCGCCGACGGCGCTCTGCAACGCCTGAGGCACCTGCACCTCCTGGGGCTTGATCCACTTCCTCATCAGCGGGCCTCAGTACTCGATCTCAGCGATCTGGTCGAAATCGAGGAAGATTTCCCCTTCCACTTCAGAGTCCCGGTCCTCCTCGGCCTCGAGAAAGTCGCCAGCCCTTACGCCGCGCTGGCATAGAGAACGGTACGCACAGAACCGGCATCGCTCCTCGTCCGCCGTACGGCCAAACTGTTCCTCAGAGAGGCCCTCGATCTCCTGAATGAGGGAGTTCAGATAGGCCTCATCCTGCCCGCACCGCTCTGCATCGTACTGGAACCGTTCAGGATCATCGGGGAAGCTGGCGAACCAGTATACCATCTCCACCTGCTCTGGCTCCAGGGGACGCCCTTCATTCAGATGCGCTCCGGCCCTTACAAGGAGGTACGGATACACCCTGGTCTGTTGCCGGTCCTCAAGCCAACTGCGACCACGACGCTGGCGATAGGTCTTCCAATCCAGGATGACCGCCCGCTTGCCCGGATCCACCGCCACAAGGTCATACTTGGCCACGAGACGGTGGCCGCCCACAGGGGCCGAGAGCACGATCTCCGGACAGTGCACCTCGGGGATGCCGCCAGGCCCTCTCTCCAGGTAGTTCAACCACCAATGCCTGCGCTTCTCGTCCGTGATGACAGCCGACAGCCGCTGTGCCGAGATCCCCAACTCGTGCTGGTGAATGAGGTGGTGGAAGTCACTCCCCTGAAGCAGGTGCCTCTCGTGCTCCAAGGCGGGCTCGGCCACGATGGCGGGCCAGGCCAGGCGCCGAACGTACCGCAGGTGGAAGAGCCATGGGCAGTCCACATAGTCCTGCAAGCTGCTCTGGCTGAACTGAAAGTCACTGGGCAGGGCCATCCCCCTCCCCCTTCCAGAAGCTCAAAAGCTCGATGAAGGGCACTGCCTGTTGCTGGTCGCCCCGCCGGCCGGTATTCCAGGTGATGATCAGCTCCTTTTTGGCCCTGGTGATGCCCACGTACAGCAAGCGCAGCCGCTCGGCCGCATAGTCGTACCTCGCCCGCCGTGTGGCCTCCCCTTCCTGGTACCGGCCGTGCTCCGAGACCAGAGCTACCAACTGCGCCAGTATCTCCGCCTCCAGGTTGAGACCATCCCGCACGAACCATCTCTCGGAGATGTAGCTGTCGTGAGCCTGCGCGGAGGGGAAGTCGTAATTGTTCACCGACATCAGGTACACACGGTCCCACTCCAGCCCCTTGGCCTTGTGGACGGTGGAAACCACCACCTGGCCCTTGTACCGCTCGGGATCGAAGCCGATGTCGTCACCGCTCAGGCCCAGGAAGCGGCGTTCGTTACGAGCCACCACCGCCAGTTCCTCTGTCAGCTCCGGCAGTCGCCAGTCGGGGCGAAGGTCGCCGGCGCGCCGCAGCACCACGGCCAGCTTGTGGGCCACAGCCAGGTCGGCGGGGTCGTGGAAGAGGTCCTGGGCCAGGGTGAGGATGAGCTGGTCGATGGGCAGCAGGCTGGCGCCCTGGCAGCGACGGACGAATTGGCGGAAAACGTGCAGCGTCTCTCGCACGTCGTCGGGCAACTCTGACGGGTCCAGCTCGCCAAGCCAGTATCGATCCGCGCGAGGCCACAGAAAATCCTCCACCTGACGGCACTTTGCCAAAGCCCTCGCTGCCTGTTGGACCACTGCCTTAGCCCCGGCTTCCTCCCGTTCATCGCGCCGCCACACCCTGTACACCGTCGCCAGCTTCTTCGGGGATGTGGGGTCTGCCAGGTAGCTCACCACATTGCCCAGCGCTCCCGCAGTCTCCCGTGTGGACCTGCTGCTGCGCAGAAGCTCCAAGTATTCCACCCGTCGCTTCTTGAGCTCTTCCGCCAGCTCGAAGCCGCGCTCGTTCCGCGGCACCAGCACGGCCACGGTTTGATCCCGGTGCTCGGGCAGCCACCGGGCGACTGAGTCCGCCACGAAGCGCAGTTCGTCCGATGGGGACAGCTTTTCCTCCACCAGGCACACGTGTCCGGGCAGCCCCTTTGGATTCGGCTGTGGATCGCCGGGAGGAGTAGGTTCGATGTGTGGCAGTGCCAAGGCATCTCGCAGCGGCTCCGTGGGGTGCTCCTCTCGAGTCCAGTCGATGAGACGATTGGCCAGGTCGATTATCTCCAGCGTGGACCGGCCGGAGTTAGGCATTTCCCCCGCGACCACGCCCTGCTCCCTCAGGAAATCCCGCAGGAAGCGCGGGCTGGCGGTGGTGAAGGTTTCGTAGATCGCCTGGTTGGGGTCCCCCACTCTCACCCAGTTGCCTGCGGGCCCCACCAGCAAACGCAGAATCTGCTCCTGCAACTCGCTGCTGTCCTGCGCCTCGTCCTCCAGGATGAACGGCCAACGAAAACGCAGACGGGCCAGGTACTGCTCATCCAGCTTCAGGGCGCGTAGGGCCAGCCGAATCAGGTCGTCGAAGTCTACCGCCCCCCGATAGGCCAACGCCCGCTGATAGTCGGTGTAGATGGCCCAGCCCAACTGGGCCAGCAGCAGCGGCCTGCCATAGGCATCCAGACGCACCTTGATCTCCTCCGGCGTGAGTCGCAGATCTTTGGCCCGTTTGATGAAGGTCCGGGCCACACTGTCCACCAACTCCGGCCACTGCTTGCGGCGTACCCAGTCCAGCTGTCTTTGTTCGACCTCAGGGGAGATGAAATCTTCCAGCGAGAGCGGATTCCCTCGCACCCAGGCCTCCGCTGCGCCCTGGCGGATCTGATCCGCCGCCCTCTCGTCCACGATCTGAAAGCCATCGGACAGCCCCACCAGCTCCGGGCGCTCCCGCACGATGTCGTGGGCCAGGCCGTGTAGAGTGCGCACTCGATAGCCGATGTTGGGCAGCAGCCCCCGTTCACGAACGAAGGCCGCCACCCTGCCGGCGAAGTTGTCCACTGCCGAGTTGACCAGCGTCACCACCAGGACTTCTTGCTCCTCCTCCAGCAGTCCGCTGGCCACCAGCTCGGCGGCCAGGCAGGAGAGAACGTAGGTCTTGCCGCTGCCTGGCACGGCCGAGACCCCCCTGCTGCCGCCCCGGTAGTTGAGCACCTCCTGTTGCTTGGGACGCGGCCTAAACATCTGAGTAGCTCCCGCTCGCTGGCCCTGCGGTACCCGACTCTGCCTGTACGTGCCGTAGCACCCGCTGGATGGCCTGTAGCAGAGCTCCCTGCTGGTCGAAGCCCTGCTCGCCCAGTTCGCTGATGCCCAGGTAGATCTTCTTCCGGCAGCGGCGGATCAGCCCCCTGGTGAGGCGATACAGCGCCTCCTGCCTGGATTGATACTCGTTCTCGTCCGTCCAGACCTGTTCTCTGGGCCAGTGGCGGCTGAGCACGTAGGGATGGGTGAGGGGCTGATAGAGGCGTTCCCACCAGCCTCGGCCGCCCGCGTTGAGCCAGAACTGGTACTCCACCGGCCTGTTGGCCATGAGGAAGGTGTAGGCTGGTGCCAGCAGCACCGCGTCCTCCGGCTGGAGGCGCCAGCTCCGCACGTACTGGGCAGCCACCACCCCCTCGCCCACCATCTCCACGTATTCCTGGCCCAGGGGCTTCTCCCCTTGGGCCAGAGCCTCCTCCGTCACCCAGCGGAACTTCTGCACCGACTCGATCAGGTTGGCCGCCACCTCGCCAGCGTCGTAGTTCCGGTGGAAGCCGTACCCCTCTTGAGAGAGCACCTCTCCGAACAGGCGGCTGAGGAAATGGTCCAGGTGCGCCTCGGGACCGCTCAGGTACTCGTCGATCCACAGACGCAGGCTCTCGTACCGTCCGCCCAGCAGGTAGGTCAGCAGCTCCTGCATCTCGGGGTTGATCTGGTCGAAGGAGCCCAGCGTCGGCACCTTGCCCTGAACTCGGAAAACGATCTCAGCCAGAAGCTGCGCC
>JBAVWD010000665.1:0-5562 GCA_049697655.1 Anaerolineae bacterium
TCGCTGGAGTGGAAGGCGTGCGCATCGAGTGGAAAGAGCCGCGCAAGTTCGTGCCCGAGAACGCCGTAGACGTAAGAGGCTCCGCTCTGACGCTGCCTTGCGACACCGTGATCGTCGCCATCGGACAGGGCCCCGACGACAACGCCATCAGCCAGTTCCTGAGCCTCAAGACCAACGTCAGGGGCTACTTGCTGGTGGATGAGGACACCTTGATGACCTCCCGTCCTGGGGTGTTTGCTGGCGGAGACGTGCTGCACAACCCCATTTCCCGGACAGTGGTCCAGGCTGTGGCCTATGGGAAGCGGGCAGCCCGCTCCATCCACGACTACCTGAGCCGAACCGGTCAGTAAGGGGAGTTGGATTATGTACCAGGAACCCAAAGTAGACCTGTCAGTGGAATACTGCGGCATTCGCTTCGAGAACCCTTTCGTTCTCTCCTCCGCGCCGCCGACGGACAGCTATGAGATGGTCAAGAGGGCTTTCGAGGCCGGCTGGGCCGGCGCGATTTTGAAGACTACCTCCGTAGAGAGCTACCAGGTGGACATCAGCTACCCCATTATGACCAGCATGGACTACGAGGAAAAGAAGGGGGTAGCGCTGGGTAACATAGACAACATCTCCGAATGGCACATGGACGTCATGGAGGACGCGGTCCGCAGATTGAAAGACGAGTTCCCCAGCAAGGTGGTCGGCCTCAGCTTGTGGGGCACCACCAACAAGGATCACTGGGAGGAGCTCACCAGACGCTCCGTGGATGTGGGAGCCGGCCTGGTGGAGATCAGCATGTCCTGTCCCACCGATTCCCCGTTCGCCAAGACGTCGTTGATGGTCGGCCAGGTGCCAGACGAGGT
Source organism: Anaerolineae bacterium (assembly GCA_049697655.1). GTDB lineage: Bacteria > Chloroflexota > Anaerolineae > UBA7937 > B3-Chlor > JAUVXJ01. Next base: position 852 of record JBAVWD010000665.1, read on the forward strand.
GAAGAGGATCCTCGGTTGGGTGAAGAAGTACTCCGGCAAAATGCCGGTAGTCGCCAAGTTGACCTCACAGGTCACGGACATCACGGAGATAGTTGAAGCCGTGGAGGAAGCGGGCGGCGATGGCGTGTGCGCCAGTGATACCGTCCACGGGCTGCTGGGCATAGACCTCAACACCTTGGTCCCTTATCCAAACATCAACGGCAAGTCCACCTTCTGCGGCGTTAGCGGACCGGTGGTGAAGCCCATCACTCTCAGAACGCTGGCCATGATTGCCAAGAGTTCGGACATCCCCCTGGCGGCTAGCGGTGGCGCTACCACCTGGCAGGACGCGGCCGAGTACATGCTCGTGGGGGCATCCACTGTCCAGTTCTGCACGGCGGTGATGCACTACGGGTATGACATTGTTGAGGACCTGAAAGAGGGCCTGGCCTACTTCCTCGAGGATAAGGGGCTCAGCAGTTCCACGGATCTCATCGGAAAGGCCTTGCCTAGCCTGGTCCCCCACGGCGAACTACTCGTCAAGAAGGATGTCGTTGCCAGCGTGGACGAGGCAATCTGCACGAAGTGCGGTATGTGCTACTACGCCTGCCGCGATGGTGGGCATCAAGCCTACGAACTGACCGAGGATGGGCTGCCCAAGTCGGATCCGGAGAAATGCTACGGGTGCGCTCTATGCGTGGAGATCTGCCCTGTGGAGTGCATCTCCCTGGTGCCCAGACCCTAGGTTAGGGAATCGACTCCATGCCAGCACGGATGAAGGCTATGCAAGAGATCGAACTGAACCTCACCGTGAACGGGGATTCGCTGGTCGTGTACGCGCCACCTGAGATGAGCCTGTTGGACTTCTTGCGGGAGAAGCTCGGGCTCACGGGGGCCAAGAATGGCTGCTCCGAGGGGACCTGCGGCGCGTGCACGGTGCTCGTCGATGGGCAGCCCGTGCGGTCCTGCCGTACAAAGGTGCAAGGGCTAGACGGGAGTTACATCACCACCATCGAAGGCCTGTCCAAAGACGGGAAGCCGCACCCCCTTCAGACGGCCTTCGCTCGCCAGGGAGCGCCTCAGTGTGGCTTCTGCACACCGGGCATGATCCTGACCGCGAAGGCTCTACTCGACGAGAATCCCGACCCTATGCGAGAGGAGATGAAGAGGGCGCTGAATCCCATCCTCTGCCGATGCGGATCCTACCCAGCCATCTTCAGGGCCATAGGGGAGGCCTCCAAAGAGATGGCCGGCCATAGAATGTCGCCACCAGTCCTCGCCACTGACGTCGTCGGTGCCCCGGTGGAGAAGAAAGACGCTCTAGCCAAGGCCTTGGGCACCACCAAGTACGGCGCCGACATGACACCCGAAGGAGTCCTCCATGGCAAGGTCCTGTGGAGTGCCCATCCTCATGCTGACATACTGAGCATCGACACGACCGCTGCGGAGAAGATGCCGGGGGTGCGCGCCGTTCTCACAGCCAAGGACGTGCCCGGCGACAACGTGTACGGGCCCATGGTCCGTGATGCTCAGGTCATGGCCTTGGACAAGGTCCGCTTTATAGGCGAGCCGGTGGTGCTCGTTTTCGCTGAGACTGAGGAGCAAGCGGAGGCTGCAAGGGACGCTTGCCAGGTAGATTATCGCCCCCTACCAGGCGTCTTCACTCCCGAGCAGGCTCTAGCACCAAACGCGCCCCAGATCCACCCCGAAGGAAACATCCATCACCACGCCCAGATTCGCAAGGGCGACATAGACCAGGGCTTCGCGGCCGCAGACGTAGTTGTTGAGGGCACCTACACGACCCCGTTCATCGAGCACGCCTACTTGGAGCCGGAAGTTGGCCTCGCTGAGCCCACCGCAGACGGTGGCGTGAAGGTGATGATGAACACCCAGTACCCCTTCGGCGACCAGAGGCAGATCGCAGACGCCCTGGGCGTCGAAGCCCAGAGCGTGCATGTCGTGCAAATACCGGGGGGCGGCGCTTTCGGGGCCAAGAACGACATCACCCTGCAGATTTTGCTCGCTATGGGTGCCCTGGCCACACGGCGTCCTGTGAAGATGGCCCTCACGCGCGGCGAGTCGTTGCGAGTGCACGTCAAGAAGCACGCGGTCAGGGCCCATTACCGGATGGGAGCCACCAAGGACGGAAAACTGGTGGCCCTACAGGCGCAACTGCTCCTCGACACCGGGGCCTACGGCTCGTGGGGTATCGAGGTGACGGAACAGGCCACTGTCTTCTCCACAGGAGCCTACGAGATCCCCAACGTGCGAGTCGATTCGACCGCCGCATACACCAACAACATCCCTTGTGGCGCTATGCGCGGTTTCGGCATCAACCAGGTGACCTTCGCCGTGGAGTCTCAACTGGACCAACTGGCCGAGAAGCTGGGCCTGGACCCCTTCACCATCAGGCGCATCAATGCCATGAGGCCAGGTTCCACCACCAGCACCGGACAGGTGCTCGGGCCCAGCGTGGGCCTACTGGAAACCTTGGACGAAGTGGAAAAGGGCCTCGCCGCCCTGCCTCATGTTGAGGCAGACGGTCGCAGCATTGGGATAGGGGTGGCTTCGTGCTTCAAGAACGTGGGCCTCGGCCTCGGGGCTGAAGATGTGGGCCGGGCGATCGCAGATCTGTTGCCTGATGGAAAAGTGCTGATCAAGGTCGCCGCCTGTGAGATAGGCCAAGGCGCCATGACCGTTGCCGCGCAGCTGGCGGCTCAGACCCTGAACCTTCCCTACGACCTGGTCGAAGTCCACCACGGCGACACTGTGGGGCCTCTGGATACGGGCCCTACCTGTGCGTCTCGCAGCACCTTGGTCTCCGGCAACGCCGTCGTGCAAGCCAGCCAGAGGCTCAGGGATCTCTTGGCCGACTACGTGGCTGAGGAGTACGAAATACCGTACAACAAGCTCCAGTTCGCCGATGGAGTATTCGTGGACCGGAGGACAGGCCATCAGCTGATCACCTTAGCCGAACTGGCCCTGAAAGCAAAGCAAGCAGGACAGACCTTCAGCGGCGCAGGGGAATACGTGGTGCCCAAGACCTACACCACAGCCCATGCCCTGAAGGACAAGAAGCCGGACAACTACATCAACTACATCTCCCTGGGCTTCGGCACCCAGGCGGCCAGGGTCGCAGTGGACGAGAAGACGGGTGCCGTGGAGGTCTTGGACGTGGTAGCATGCCACGATGTCGGCAAGGCCATCAACCCTCAAAACGTTCGTCTCCAGATCGAGGGCAGTGTGATCATGGGTTTGGGCTACGCGCTCTCGGAGGAGTTCAAGATGGAAGAGGGTTGGAATGTCACCGACACTCTGGGCAAGTGCGGCGTGCCCAGGGCCCGCCAGGCGCCCAACGTCGCCTCCTCCGTGGTCGAGGTAGCCGACCCTAACGGGCCTTTTGGAGCCAAGGGCCTGGGTGAGATCGCCTCGCTGCCCACCGCTCCTGCCATCATCAACGCCATCCACAATGCGAGTGGGGCCCGTATCTACGACTTGCCGGCCAGCAAAGCGCGCGTGTTGGACGCCCTCCAAGACACAAAGGGCCATCGCAGCTAGCGGATATATGCCGACCAGTCATTGGTGAGCCATAGTTGAGACGAAGGAAAGCAGATCATGAATGAAGTCGACATGAAGGTGCGCATCGGCAACCTGGAGTTGGACAACCCCTTCATTCTGGGTGCCGGCCCCCCTGGCATCACCGGGGCCTCCCTCAAACGTTTCGCCGCCACCAAGCCAGGAGCCGTGGTCACCAAGTCCATCGGAGTCAAACCCTCGCCCGGGCAAAAGCTCAGCCTGTCCAGGAGTGCCCTGAGCGAGGATAGCCTGGTGCTCACCGACCCCTGGTCGTTCAAGTCCTTCGAGCAGTGGGTGGAGCATGAAATACCCTTCGCCCAGGAGGGTGGGGTGCCCGTGATCATCAGCCTGCAGGCCGTGACTGACACGCCTGGAGATGACATCAAGCGTATGGCCGGCAGAGCCGAAGAGGCCGGGGTGGCGGCCATCGAGTTGTCGGCCTTCGGTTCCGCGCCCAACGTAGTGACGGGTGAGGGCATCGGGGCTGTACAAGATGCGAAGCGCACCTATGCCGTAGCCAAAGCTGCCAAGGAGTCAGTGAGCATTCCGGTGATCGTGAAACTGCTGCCAGAGCCCTCCAACCTGGTGGACCTGATCAAGGCAGCCGAGGACGCCGGAGCGGACGCCATCGCTTCCAGAGACACCATCTTCCCCGCCATCACCTTCGACATCTACACCAAGGAGCCGCCTCTGGCCCGGAACATCGGCACCTGGATGCCGGAGTTATCTGGGAGGTCCATCAAAGAAGTGGCTTTGGGCTATGTCGTGGAGATCTTCCGCCGCACCAACCTTCCCATCATCGGCCTGGGCGGCGTGGCCCGGTGGCAAGACGCAGTGGAGATGGTCATCGCCGGGGCCACTGGTATCGGGGTCTGCACGGCGGCCATGACCCGTGGACCCGAGATTTTCACAGAACTGAAGAATGGACTGGCGGCCTACCTCCGAGACCAGAAGGTCACCCTCGACCAATTGAGGGGCACCGGCCTGGAGGGCATGAAGCGGGTCAACCAGCGCGGTCTCTCAGAACTGCTGGTGGAGATAGACGCCGGAGAATGTACGGTGTGTGGAACCTGCGCCACCGTCTGCCAGGTGGAGGCACCGCGGGAGAGAGAGGACGCCTACTGGATCAATCCCGACGTCTGCGTCAGGTGTGGGA
>JBAVWD010000666.1:0-4243 GCA_049697655.1 Anaerolineae bacterium
GGAATCTCGCCATCTTTGCCCCTGCGAACATGCTCGATGATGGGTGCGGGCAGTTCGTCCACCAAGTTGTATCTTTCCACAATCTCCCAGGACTGGGCGAAACTGCTGGGGTCGGGCACGGTGGGTCCGGATGCGATGACATCCAGAGGGTTGCCCACCACGTCGGATAGGATGAGGGAGACGACTTCTGCGGGATACGCTGCGCGAGAGAGGTTGCCTCCCTTGATCTGCGAAAGGTGCTTGCGTATGGCGTTGATCTCGTTGATGGTGGCGCCACATCGCAGGAGGGCTGAGGTCAGAGCTTCCATGTCCTTCAGGCTGACGCCCTCCACGGGTAGGGTCATGAGGGCGGACCCGCCTCCGGAGATGAGGCAAAAAACCAGGTCGTCTTCAGACGCTCCGTCGGCGAGATCTACCATCTCTCTAGCGCCAGCCATGCCCTGTGCGTCTGGGAGGGGGTGACCGGCTTCGTTGATGCGGACTATCTTCGTGTCGGCCAGATAGCCATACTTGGTGTTGACCACTCCGGCTGTGATGCGGTCACCGAGGATGTCCTCAGTGGCCCTGGCCATGGATCCGCCAGCCTTCCCGCCTCCGATGACGTAGATGTTCCGGTACTTGCCCAGGTCGTAGGTGCGGCCGCCGATGCGCAGCTTGTTACCTTCTAGGGACATGTGGCGCTTGACCGCGCCGATCGGATCCACAGCCTGCAGGGCTGCACATAGGATAGGTAAGATCTTGCGGCGTTTCTCTCTTGACTCTTCGTTATTCAGAAGACGAGGATCAAACATGCTCATCGCCTGTCCTCACTGCGCGACATCCCCCTCCAACAGCGCGGCACGCAGCACCTGGACGACATCCATCACTCGGATCCTGATCTTCTCGCGGCGTGCCGCCATGGCTAGGGTGCGCTCGCACTGCTGACAGGCGCTGATGATGGCCTCTGCTCCCACGGCCTGGGCCTGCTCGAGTCGGCGTCTGGCGACCGCTCTGGACAGGTCAGGGTCCAATGACTCCAGGTTGCCGCCCCCACCACAACACAGCGCCGCATCTCTGTTGTCTTCCATCTCCACCAGTTCCACACCAGGTATGGCCTGGATGATGCGACGAGGCGCGTCGTAGACGCCGCTCTTTCTGCCTAGGTCGCAGGGGTCGTGGTACGTGACCCGCATGTCCAGAGGCCGCAGAGGCACCCGCCCTGCTTCCACCAGTTCTGCCAGGAACTCGGTGGAGTGTTTCACTGTGACGAAATCTGGCGCGTACTCGTGTTTCCACATATGGTAGCAGGAGGGACAGGTGGTAATCAGCGTCTGCGCCCCTAGTGCCTTGATTGCCTCCAGGTTGTGCTCCACCAAATCTGACGCCAGCAGTCCAGCAGACAGCAGTGGGTAGCCACAACACCACTCGTCGCCGCCCAGGGTGGTGAAATCCACCTCGGCTGCCTGCAGGATCTCCACCAGATCCTGAAGGATGCCGTAGGCCATGGGGTAGAGGGCAGACACGCAGCCGGTGAACAGCACGACCTCAGCGCTCACCTTGCCCACGAGGCCCTGGGGCATCTCTTTTAGGTTCTCCGCCCACAGGAGCCGGCTCTCTGATGGTTCACCTGAGATGTTGTGTGAGGACCTGACACGCTGCCCCAGCTCGACCAGCGTTGGTGGCATGAAGTCGCTCTCGGCCAACAACTGCCGGGCAACGCTGAAGATCTCGTCGGTGTGCACCCCGCCTGGGCAGCTAACACGGCAAGACGAGCGATCGGTGCAACTGTACACCAGGCGGCTGACCATGTCTGACAGCGGAAGCCTGCCTTCGCTCACGGCCCGCAGCAGCCGTATCCTACCGCGGGCGGTGATGGGCTCGCGGCGCAGTACGTCATAGATGGGGCAGGCGGCCTGGCAATAGCCGCAGCGGTTGCACCGAAGCATCTCCTGCTCGAGTTCTCGAAGCTTCTCCATACCGTTCACGGCAAGCCTGCGACCGGGAATCTCATGGGGTCTCCCAAGATATCACTTCTCGCTCACCACTTGTCTGACCGCGTCGGCTATGGCCTGAGACGTGAGCCCGTACAACTCCAGCAGTTCCTCTGGCTTTCCTGATCTGGCGTACTGGTCTCGTACAGCCACGAATCGCATGGGCACGGCACGACGCTCGACCACCGTCTGAGCGACAACACTCCCCAGTCCTCCGTGGAGCAGATGCTCCTCTGCGGTGACGATGGCCCCGGTTTCAGCTGCGGCCTCCTGGACGGCTTGTCCATCCAGGGGCTTAACTGTGTGCATGTCCAGGACTCTCGTGGATATGCCCTCTGTTGCCAGAAGTCGGGCCGCCTCCAGAGCACGTGAGAGCATGAGCCCGTTGGCTACAATGGTCGCGTCCTTTCCTTCTCGGAGCCTGATAGCCTTGCCGATGACGAAGTCACAGCTCTCTCTGTATATGATGGGCACTGACGGCCTGGTCAGCCGCACGTATGTGGGCCCCCTGTGCTCTGCCGCAGCGCGGACGGCCTGCTCGGTCTCAGTGGCGTCGGCAACCACAATGACCGTGAAGTTGGGCAGGGCGCATGTCAGCGCAATGTCCTCGATGGCGTGGTGGGAAGCACCATCTTCGCCCACGCTGATGCCTCCGTGAGTGGCCACCACCTTCACATTGAGATTCGGATACGCCACAGACATCCTCAACTGATCGAAGGTGCGACATGTGGCGAAGACGGCGAAGGTGCTAGCAAAGGGGATCTTGCCGCAGCTCGCCAATCCGGCTGCTGTGCCGATCATGTTGGCTTCTGCAATGCCCATCTGGAAGTGTCTCTCCGGGAATTCGGCAGCGAATAACGTCGTCTTCGTTGAAGAGGAGAGATCCGCATCGAGGACTACGATGTCCTCGTTCTCTCGGCCTAGTTCGAGGAGGGTCCGGCCGTAGGCGTCACGGGTGGAGGCCAGTTCTGTCAACGGCAGAACACCTTCGGGGCTTCAGGCTCGGTCCTTTGCCTTGCCTGGCCTAGCAGGGGCCTGGATAGTGTATGCCACAAACCTTGCATCTTTCCTCGGTTTGCACCTCACGAAGACATAGTTCCATCTGTTCACGATTCGGCGCGTTCCCGTGGAAGTGCAAGTCCTCCTCCATGAGAGACGCGCCTTTGCCTTTGACGGTGTGCGCAATGATGATGCTGGGTTGCCCCCTCACCTCCTGGCAGGACGACAGCGCGTTCAGAATCTCTTCCATGTCGTGGCCATCGATCTCCAGCACATGCCATCCGAACGCGCGCCACTTGTCAGCCAACGGTTCCAGGCTCATCACGTCCTTGGTCCAGCCGTCGATCTGCTGTCGGTTGCGATCGAGGATCGCGGTCACGTGGTCCAGGTCATAGTGAGCGGCTGCCATGGCGGCCTCCCAGACCTGGCCCTCGTCAACTTCCCCATCCCCCAGCAGCACGTAGACCCGATAGTCCCGGCCGTCCAGCCTGCCCGCAAGAGCCATCCCGTTAGCGATGGAAAGGCCTTGTCCCAGTGAACCGGTCGAGGCTTCGACGCCAGGCAAGTGGTGCATCTCCGGATGACCCTGCAACGGGCTGTCGCAGCACCGCAGGCTACAGAGGAGCTCCCGAGGGAAGTACCCACTTTCGGCCAAAGCAGCGTAAAGGACTGGTGCAGCGTGTCCCTTGCTGAGGACGAAGCGGTCTCTGTCTTCCCACTGGGGGTTGTGGGGGTTGTGCCGCAAGACACGGAAGTAGAGGGCAGCTACGATGTCCGCGGCAGATAAGGAGCCGCCAGGATGACCTGAGCCAGCAGTGGCGGTCATGCCAATGATGTGGCAGCGCAGGCACCGCGCTTTGCCCTGCAACTCGGATACGGACAAGGTCTCTTCTGTCATAGCCGACGCTCGTATTGTAATTGAATCACACGCCGACTGCAAAATTCTGCGCTGGGCCTCTTAACAACCACTCTGCGAGGTCCCGCGGGAAACGTCGCGAGGTAGTTTCTGAGCCAGGTCGAAGGGCGGGGATCGGCAAGCGCAGTTCAGGCGTAGCCCGTCTCACGGATGTTGGTCACTCCGTCGTTCCGCAGCCCACACCAACAGCATACGGCAGCGGGCGAATCGCAAGCGACCTCCAGACGGAGCCCGGATCCATGAGACTGTGTCGCAATGGCCAGGCTCTGGAATGCGTCACGCTACGGCGACATACATAGCACTGTCTTTCATGCACCGTGACGGGGGAGGTTCGTGCTCGCGGATCGCAGTGTATGTG
>JBAVWD010000667.1:0-6715 GCA_049697655.1 Anaerolineae bacterium
GGCGGGCGGTGTATAATACGATGTAGCAGGCAGAAAAGGAACGACGTTGGCAGGAAACGACAGATCAAGCGACTCTGGGCGCGGGGTCGGGGTGCTGAGCGAGATAGCCAGACAGGCCAGGCTGGTCATGCGACTGCTGAAGGACGGTCGCGTGTCCGTCTGGCCCAAGCTGATCATCCCTGGTGTGATAGTTTACATCCTCTCGCCCATAGACCTGCTCTCGGATCCCATCTTGGGGTTAGGGCAGATAGACGACGTAGCGGTCCTTCTCATCGGGCTGAAGATGTTCGTAGAGTTGTGCCCAGCGGACATCGTGCGGGAGCACCTGGACGCGCTGTCGTCGGTCGTCACTGGTTCCTATCGAGTGGTGAGAGAGGAGCCGGGACAACAGGGCCCCTCACAGGGCCAGTTGCCCGCGTCCGGCGGCGAGTTGGGCGCGCCGAACGCTGAGCCGCACACGCAGGAACCGCCCACCAATAACGCCGCATAGATGATCCTCTGCCACGAGGCATGAATAGAAAGCGCAGTAATCTGGAGGAAGGGCGTAGCGGAAAATGACAGATGCGGATTTGAGACAACCTGGGGACGTGGCCAGAGAACTGGACATCTCCACGTCCACCCTCCGTCGATGGGCGAAGGAGTTCCACCCCTACCTATCCAAGACGGCGGCCAAGCCGGACGCCACGGATGCCGGGGTAAGCGCCCACCGGCGCTATACTGAGGAAGACGTGCATCTTCTGACGCGAGTCAAGACCCTTCTGGACCGGGGTCTGACCTACGACCAGGTCGTCCAGCAGCTCAGGGGCAGGACGGGTGCCACGTCCGAGGGAAGCCGTCCCAGGGAGGAGGCGTATTCCATGGTGGCTTCGGAGAAGCAGAGCGAGGCCCCAGCCGTGGGACACAGTCTGGTCGTAGTTGCCGATGCCCTGCGCAACATCAACGACAACCAGCAGGCTCTCCAGAATAGTCTGCAAGTGAACCGAAACCTGCTCGGGGTGCTCATCCAGGACAACTTCAACCTGAAAGAGGATAACTCCAAGCTCAGAGACCGGGTATTGAAGCTCGAGCAGGCGGTGAACCAATTCAGACAGGAGAAGGAGACCTCTCCACTGACCCCGGTGCAACAGAGAGAACTGCGGAGTAGAAAGGGCTGCCTGGGCTCATCTACCGGATAGGCTTTTCCAGTCAAGTTTCCTCGGCACCATCGCTGTGAAGTGAGACGCTATGATGCTCTTCTCACAGCCGGAAACCAGCCAGCTTCCTGGGAGCACAGGTGGTAAGACGGTTCAACTTGTCCGACATCCTACTGTTGAAGAGGCTCCAGGATCAGGTGGTGTGCCTGGACCTGGAAGCGGCCTTGCTATGGTCGCCGGCCCCCCTATCGCTGGCCCTGTTGGAGTGTCTATCTCTGAATCAGGGGCGCAGCGCCACCTTCGTGGAGGATGACCACTCGACCGAAAGACCCACACAGGGGTTCCTTCAGGCCTGGGACCGATCCGACAGGCTGTCCTGTGACGTTGCGTTCATCGCTCCGTCCCTTGATGGTTCGACTGGCACTGCCCGCCTGTGGCAGGAGCTGCTGGAGCACCTGACAGCGGTCAAGGGCGAATCAGGTCTACAGCGCATCTTCGCCACAGTGCCCGACAGTGGGCCAGCCCCGGATGTCTTTCGCCAGTCCGGCTTCAGCACCTACGCGCGTCGACACGTTCTCCATCTTCAGGAACTCCCCCGCGACATCGGCGCCGATGCCAGCACACACTTTCAGCCGGTGCGGGAGACCGATGCCGCGTCCATCCAACGTCTCAGAACCGCCGTTATCCCTCGAGCCGTGCAGAACGCCGAGGGAGGAATAGATGCAGAAAGGGACGCCACCGTATTCCCCCTCTGGTGGAGAAGCCGTGAGACCAGGGAATACGTCTGGAAAGAAGACAGTGGGATCAAGGCACACGTCCGTTTGGTCATCGGCCCGGAAGGACGTTGGCTCCGAATACTGCTTGGGCCTGTGGCCGAGGGGCAAGCCGATACCGTTCTGCGCGACGCGCTGTGTCTCCTTGCCTCCTATCCACCCCGGCCCCTGTACTGCGCTACGAGGGAGTACGAAGGTGGCCTTCGGGGAACCCTGGACGCTCTGGGGTTTGAGCCCCTGGCTTCGGAACTGCTCATGGTCAAGCACACGACCGTTCGGGCACGGGTTCCGGTCAACGCACTTAGCCCTGCCCTGGAAAAAGGCGTGGAGACGGCAACTCCCATCTCCACCAGCAACCGCTGCCAGAATCCGCCATAGTTTCTCTCGGGTGGCCACCTTGCCCTGGAGATCGAAGTTGGTCATAGAGGTACTACCCACCACATGCAACAGGAGATAACTGACGATCTGGACGCACTCATAGAAGTGCTGCCCACCGAACTACAGCAGACCTTGCGCTCTCTGAACCAGGAGGACGAGCTACTGGAGGTCGTTCTGGATCTGGGCCGCCTTCCCGAAGCACGTTTCCTGCATCACGAGGCGGGCCTGAGTTCGACCGAGGTAAGCGAAGAGGACATCCAGTACGTATCTTCCCGCATCGGGCGTTTCGGCGATGACAACCGGGCCGGCCTCGAACGCACCCTGCACCGCATCTCCGCCATCCGCAACCGAGAGGACAAGATCGTGGGCTTGACCTGCCGAGTGGGAAGGGCTGTCTACGGCACCATCGACATCATCGCCGACATCGTGGAATCCGGGAACAGCATCCTCCTCCTCGGACGGCCTGGTGTGGGCAAGACCACCATGCTCCGCGAAGTGGCGCGAGTGCTGGCCAACAAGAGGAGGGTCGTCATCGTGGACACCAGTAACGAGATCGGCGGTGACGGAGACATACCGCATCCATCCATCGGCAAGGCCCGGCGCATGCAGGTCAAGACCCCTACCATGCAACACGCGGTGATGATCGAGGCCGTCGAGAACCACATGCCCGAAGTGATCATCATTGACGAGATAGGCACCGAACTGGACGCAGCCGCGGCGCGCACCATTGCGGAGCGAGGCGTCCAACTGGTGGCCACGGCCCACGGCAACACCCTCGACAACCTGATGATGAACCCCACCCTGGCAGACCTCGTCGGCGGCATCCAATCCGTCACCCTCAGCGATGAGGAAGCCCGCCGACGAAGGACTCGCAAGTCAGTCCTGGAACGCAAAGCCCCGCCCACCTTCGATGTGGTGGTGGAGATTCAGGACTGGGAGCGCGTGGTCGTGCGCCACGACGTAGCTGAGGACGTGGACGCTATCCTCGATGGCCGTTTCTTGCCACCGGAGATCCGCTACCGGGACGAGGAAGGTGAAACACACATCGAGGAGATGTCCCTCCCTGGTGCAGTGGAACAACCGGCCTACGGTCCCTCCACGGAAAAGGTGGCGCGGCGTCGTCCACTGGCCGTATACCCCTACGGCATTGGCCAGCACCGCCTTCAGCAAGTCGCCAAAGGACTCAAGGTGCCGCTCCAGGTCGTGGACGATCTGGCCGATGCAGAGGCGGTCTTCACCCTCAAGAACTACTATCGCAAGCAGCCACACAACATCAGCGAAGCAGAAAGAAAGGGCATACCCATCTACGTCCTGCGTAGCAACACCGTCACGCAGATGGAAAGCTGCCTGGCCGACATCTTCGGTATACCCCAAGGGATGGACCCTCTGGCAACCGCGGCGGAGGAAACCCAGCGGGCTATCGAGAAAATCCTGTCAGGAGCGCGATCCGCCGAGCTGTCGCCACAGAACGCCTACGTTCGCCGGCATGAGCACGAAATGGCTCGTCAAGCCAACCTGTACTCGCGCAGCAGAGGAAAGGAACCCAACCGACGAGTCAGAATCTACCCCAAGCAATAGACAAAGAGTTGACTGGCTTGTTCATCACCTTTGAAGGCCCTGAGGGCAGTGGCAAGACCACTCACGCCCGGCTGCTGTACGAATACCTGCGCGACAAGGAATACCCGGTGGTCTTGACTCGCGAACCAGGTGGCACTCGTATCAGCGACAAAGTGCGTCAAGTACTTCTCGATCCGGAGAACACTGACATACTGCCCCGCACGGAAATCCTCCTCTTCTCTGCATCACGAGCTCAGTTGAGCGAGGAGTTCATCCGTCCGCATCTCGATCAAAGCCACGTTGTGATCTGCGACCGTTACGCTGACTCGACCATGGCCTACCAGGGGTACGGACTCGGCCTCGATCTGGATACCTTGCGGGTCATTACGGCCTTCGCCACGGGGGGGCTCACCCCTGACCTGACCCTCTACCTGGACGTGCCCATCGAAACCGGTTTGAGACGCAGACTCGGTCTGGGCAGCAACACTGAGTTGCCCGGCAATGGTAAACAGCTATCCCTCTTCGACAAGTGGGACCGGCTCGACATGAAGGACCTGGAATACCATCGACGGGTACAGCGGGGGTACGAGCAATTGATGCTGGCCGAGCCGGAGAGATGGCACCGGGTGGATGCGAACCGCTCCCTCGAGGAGGTCCAGGACGAAATCCGGCGGAAGGCAGTATCCGTGCTGGAGGGTGGATGATGAGAGTCATGTGCACCGGTTCCTCTGGCTCCGACCGCATGGGCTACCTCCAGGGCGTCGAACAGTTGGCGCACGAGGCAGGCATACCGCTGGAGGTTTGCAACGTGGGAGACATGATGCTCGACAAGGCGCAACACATCGGCAGCCCTGTCAGCCGAGAGAAGATACTGGACCTCCCGTCCTCCTCTCTGGAGTGGCTGCGCGGCACCGTGTTCGAAGAGATCGTGCGCAAGGCCGCCAGCCACGAGAACACCATCATCGCCACCCACACCTGCTTCCGCTGGAAGAAGTTCCTCTCCCCTGCTTTCGACACCTATTACCTATCGCAGCTCGATCCTGACTTCTACGTGACGATCACGGACGACTACGATGCCATCAAGCACCGCCTGGAGCAAATGCAGCAGTGGAGAGGCAGGCTGCAACTGTGGGAGATCCTGGTCTGGCGCGACGAGGAAGCCCTCATCACCAAAATACTGGCCCAGAACTTCCGCAAGCCCCACTACCTCATCGCCAGGCAGGAGCCACCGCAGATCCTGTTCGACCTCATGTTCAGACCGGAGCGCAAGAGAGCGTACCTCAGCTACCCTATCACGGCCATCGAAAAGGAACAGCCCGAACAACTGGACAGAGTGATGGAGTTCTTGGCAGAGCTGCGCAAGCACCTCACAGTCTTCAACCCCCTAGCCATGACCGAGCTTGAACGGGCCAGGAAAGCCCAGGAAGAGGCCGATGCGGAGATGAGCCCCGAACTGGTGAGGATGCTGGAGGATCAGACAGTCGCCCGCGACTATCAATTCATCGATCAGAGCGACTTTGTCATCGTCTACTATCCCGTGAAGGAGCCCTCGCCCGGCGTCTTATCGGAACTGATCTACGGCTTCAGCCACGATAAAGAGGTGTACATGGTCTTTCCCTACGACATAAGTCCCTTCCTACAGTACTACTGCACAGAGATCTTCAAGACCGGCGAGGAACTGATCGATCACCTGCGTGAAGAGAAGATCATCGGTACTGACGACTTGGAGCACCACCCATCACCGAGCAGAATGGAGGACGCGGGAGAGGAGGGCTGCTGAAATGAAGCTGATCATCAGCATAGTCCACAGAGATGATGTCGACACGCTCCTGAAGGCGCTAACCGATGGCGGCCACAAGGCGACCTTGATCAGTACTACGGGCGGCTTCCTGAGGGAAGGAAACGCCACCGTCTTCATTGGCACGGAGAACGAGCACGTCGAGGAGATACTGAGCCTGGTCAAGGAGAACTGCCACAAGAGGACGCGCTATCTCAGCCCCATCGTCCCTGTGACCGAACCATCGGAGTTCTACATCCCGGAGCCGGTGGAGTTGGAGGTGGGAGGCGCAACCGTTTTCGTCGCGGATGTGGAAAGGCACGAGAGGTACTAGGCATCACACCCTCACTGAGGCCCGCATGGGGAGGAGAGGCCTACATGACGTCGTCCGCGAAGCCCCCGTCGCCCATTTCGCCCATGGAACGCTCGACATCTTCGGGGTTCTCTCCCGCCTCGAGTCGGCCTACCATCTCGTTGAACTCGGGCCCCATGTCCTCGCCGGTTTCCCCGCTCATCTTTCTCATCCAGCGGGCAACACTGCGAGGGTCATTCTCGTCCAGGTCCCCCAGGCTGCTCGGATCGGCAAGGCTCTCCAGCCGGCTTTCCTCCGACCTCAGCAATGCCACCCGGGAGATGAGCCTGGTGAGATCCTCGCTCTGGCACTCAGGACAGCGAGGCGTGCTGCTGTCGGAAAAACTGCGTAGCAGGGTCACCCGGCGGCGACAACTCTTGCAGCGGTATTCATAAAGAGGCATGATGGACTCCCTGAAAGCCATTATACCCTGGACTTCCATGGAGATCAAACCGCGCTCTTCGCACATCGCGCTCCGCCAGGCAGGGTGGGCCTGAGCAACTGCCTTAGTATCACGTGGCGTCTCACCGTCAGCAAGGAGAGAAACGAACATGGATCCAGTGCATGTCGGCTTTGGAGGCGTGGTCGCCGCTAATCGCATCCTGGCCATTCTCGACCCCAACTCACAGCCGGTCAGACGCATGGTTCGCCAGGCGAAAAGGGATGGGGTGGCGATCGACATGACCTACGGGCGCAAGACCAGGACGGTGATCGTCCTCGACACAGGCCACATCATCACGGCAGC
>JBAVWD010000668.1:0-3290 GCA_049697655.1 Anaerolineae bacterium
CTCCTAGGGCGAAGGGACAATGTTGTACACCCTCTCCGCGTTGCCGTGGGCAATGGCCTCGATCGCTTCCGCGGAAAGCTGCGAGAAAACCTCGTCTCTCACGTAAGCCACGAGGTCGGCAGTCCCTGTGTACGCCTCGGCGGTGTAGTTGTCAGTACCAAACATAAAACGGTCCGAGTGGTCTTCCAGCAGCTGGATCCAGTCGGGGCCATCGATCAGCAGCTCCGGCGGCACTGCTCTTCCCCTGACCTCGAAGAAAACGGGGTTGAGAGCGCTCAAATCCGCATACAGGTTGGGGTGCCTCTCCAGCAGGCCCCTCAAGACCTCGGGCCGCGAAGGGCCGCTGTGGGACCAGATGAATGTGGTCGAGGGACTCTGCTCCAGAGCCCGCTCCCAGTCGGCCAACCACTCCGCCGGGATAGCAGCTTGATCCTCCCCAGGCGGGCGCGTGCCCATGTGGACCAGGGCAGGCACGCCAAACTCGCCCGCCAGCGCCCAGAGACTCAGCAACACCGGATGGTTCGGTGGATCGTCTGCACCGTACCACCCATGCCTGGTTCGGATCTCGCCCACCCCGTGAAAGAGGCCCGTCTCCAGGTCTCGGCGGAATAACTCAAGAGAGGACGGGTCCTCGATGTCCAGCCCGTCCCTCCCCCTGAGCGGCACGATCCTGTCGGGGTAGCGAGACCACGCATCTATGACGTCCGAGCTGAGGCCCTCATCTAGCGAGAAGAGCACTACTAAGTCGACACCGGCCTCGTCCATGGATTTCACGATCAGGTCCGCCCCGCACAGGCCGTCGTGGCAGGCGTCGCTGGCCAGGTGACAGTGGGCGTCAATCCACCTCAGTGGGACAGTAGCGGTGCCAGCCACAGTACCGGTGGAGACAGTCTCGGGCGTTAAGCTCACGTCGAGGGTATTGTCGCCCTCTACGATCTCCACGTACCGGCTGAACCTGACGTAACTGGCGGCCTCTACCGTGATCAAGGTACGCCCTGTTCCCTCCAGGTCCGAGAAGGCGGCCTGGCCATTGGCGTCGCTGAGGCGCGTGCCGACATAGGCAACGTTGATCTGAAAGGCTACCACCCTCGCCTCGGCCACGGGTTGCCCGGAGGCTGAGTCGGAGACCGACACAGTCAGCGTAGCCACGGCTTCGCCCGCCAGCTCAGGTGACCCAGTGGGCGTGGGCACTAGTTCTGGTGTTCCAGTCGGTTCGGGAACAAGAGGGGGCACCGTGGGGCTTGATGCTTCCGGCCCGGCGCAGGAGACTACCGTGAGAAGTGTGAACAGCAGGGCATGAACCAGGAGTGTTCGTCTCACCAGGTCTGCGCCTCCCCAAAACGCATGTGGGCCCAGCGAGTCTCGCGCTCTACTCAATAGGCCACGAGGGGATTAGTTCGTCGATCTCTGCCATGAGGCGAATCGTCTCTCAGGCCACAGGCCAGACCCCGGAGGTCTTGGGAGACCTCCGAGGTCTCCTGGCTCTCTAGCCAACTTGCGGCACCGATTCGTACAACAAGCGCTGGATCTCAGCTTGTGGGGCCCGCCTGGAAAGGTAGAGCATCTCAATCCCTACCACACGATCCTGGTCATCGTAATCCACGATGATTCCCGGCGAGACTTCCTCGGTACGGCTCGCTGGCGCTTCTCCTAAGGTGAGGTAAAGCGCATCGGCCTGTTGATCTACCTTTAATTTCATGGGAGGGCCCTCCTTCGGTCGAAGAATGCAGTCACAACACGCGCCGGCGTTGTCTGGCAATTCACGATCACCCGCAGCACCCGACCTCCAAATTCGGTGATTTGTGCCAGGCGATGTTCCAACTCAGGGTCCATCGGATCCGCTACGGTGGCCTCTGGTGCGTCCAGCACGCGTTCCAGCCATTCAAGCGGAATCTGCCGCCTAACCAGCGCATCCTGAGCATGTTCTGTCAGGATGTAGTCCACCTCACTCTACCTCCGAGAGACCCAGCTTGTCTGTGGCGGACAGCACGCGAGGTACTTCCGCACTTGGCAGCCTGCGGAGATCTTTCTCTACGGACCTCTTGAGGCGGACGCTATAGGACCCCATCTTGCTCAAGCCGCTGCCTCAGCTCCCGAAGACTGGTAGTGTCTTCGTCCCTCCGCTCCGCCACGACGGCCAGGTCGTGAAGATCCTCAAGTAGCTGCTCGTAGCGCTTCAGCGAGAGGATGACCCCGGTCTTCTTTCCGTTGGAATCCACCAGACACTGCTGCGGCTCTGTCATCATTCTCCACCATCTCCTCTCAACCCGAACGGCCCCGCGAGAGAGGCGTCAGTAAGCCATCCTCTTCCAGCGCCTCGATGTAGGCCTGGATCGCCTCGCGGATGTTAGCGACGGCTTCTTCCTTCGTTCTCCCCTGGCTGATACAACCCGGCAAGCTCGGGCACTCGGCAACCCGGTATCCGTTCTCCCCAGGGTAGATGACCACCTGTCTCATCTCGCACCTCTGTCCGGCCACAGCTCCGATTCACTGTGATTATAGCACAGTCCGGCATAAGCTACGCAGCAAGACCCCATCGGAAACGCTTGGGGTGGCTCCGGGGCTATGGAGTAGGCCAGGCCGCCGAGGTCTCGATGTGCCGGAATGAGAAAAGGGCCATTCCCACAGCGGGACGGCCCTTCCAATAGCCGGTCTAGGTTCCAGTCAACGAGTTAGGCTCTTGCCCTCCAGCGCAGGGTCGCATAGCCGGCGAGCCCAGCCAGGCCGCTGCCCAGCAGCATTAGGGTTCCTGGTTCGGGCACGAACTCCTCCTCCACCTCGCAGACCTCTGCGAAGAGGAAGCTCTCCTGCGCAGAGTAGCCAGGCGGGAATTCCCCGATGGTCGCCACCCACTCTCCGTAGTGGCTGAGAATCCCGAATTTGGTGGGCGCCGCCTCGGGAGGCTCGCACTCATCCCAATAGTAGCCCATGAGTCCGTCGCACTCTACCCACAGCTTGATGTGGCAAGGGGGACCTTCAAGGTCCTCTGGGTAACCACCCCCGCTTGCCCAATTAATCTCGACGGGGTCGGACACACGCCACAGGACCTCCTCGGGATAAAGCGTCCATCCTCCGAGGGTCAAGTCTACTACGTGCTCGTCGGGAACCGCAATGGTACTGGGGCCAGCGGTGATCGGTACTGGGTTCTCCCAACACTCGAAACACTCTTGGTCGGGGGTTATGTACACACCTGCCGCCAGCGCCACTCCTCCTGCCAGCAACAGCGCCAGGCTCACGCCCAACAACATGCCCCTTAGCCAATGCTTCTTCATCGCCTCTCCCCCCTGTTC
>JBAVWD010000669.1:0-4293 GCA_049697655.1 Anaerolineae bacterium
GTGGCGCACCTCGGGAACGAACTCCTCGTAGCCCAGCTCAGCAGCGATATCCCACAGCCTCCGTCTGAGCGCCACGTCAGAGTTCCCTTCGTAGTACAGTTCCTGCTTCGTATCCCCTACCATGTCCACCACGATCACGTAGGCCGGGTTCACTGCCAGGTGCGCCGCCATGTGACTGGACCCCACACAAAAGGGCCAACCTTGGAGATTGCCGCTGTCCTCGCCATCGAAGAAGGCCAGCCAAACCTCATGCTCCAGCTCTTCTGGGGCCAAAACGTCGGCCAGCTCCAGCAACACGGCGACGCCGCTGGCGCCGTCATTACCTCCGATGATGGGCTGGTTGGCATGTTCCCGATCTCGATCCGCAACTGGACGCGTGTCGTAGTGGGCACCCAGAATCACCACCGGCCCCTGGCCCAACTTGCCCACGATATTCCGCAGCCTGACGCCCCGGTACTCGAACTCCTCAGTATCTACCTGCCATCCTGAGGCCTCTAGCTGAGTGATAATGTAATCGCCCGTGGCCCAGCCAGCTTCGGTCCCGGGCGGGCGCGGCCCTATCTCACACTGGTCCAGGGCATACTGATAGGCCCGCTCCCCGTCGAAACTCCTGTTCTCTGCGGAACGTTCCTCCCCTACTGCAACAGGTCCACTCCCTGCGCAGCCCTCAGCGGCTGCGGCGATGGCAAGAAGGAGCAGCACCAAACCCCACATTGGGCATCTTCTGGCCATAGACTAGGCTCCCGTTCTGCTCACCGCGAGGTCGGCGCCTGCCATGAAAGCCTCCAGATCCTCCAGCGCGCGTTCCGCGTAGGCGTGGTATCTGCGTCTCTGGCCGCGCATTCTGCTATCCAGAGGCGGCACCAATCCAAAGTTTGGCCTCATCGGCTGGAACTCATGGGGCGTTGCGCACGTCACGTATCTGAACAGCGCTCCGATCATTGTGGTCTCTGGAAAAACGACCGGTGGCTCTCCGCTTACCGTCCGCGCAGCGTTCGTACCCGCCAGGAACCCCCCCGCTACGGCAGCCGCGTAGCCCTCGCTCCCCGTGATCTGTCCGGCGAAGAACACACCCTCTTCACCCCTGAACTGAAGCGTCGGCTCCAGCAAAGTGGACGAGTTGATAAACGTGTTGCGGTGCATCTGCCCATAGCGCACGAACTCCGCCCGTTCCAGCCCCGGGATCAGACGGAAGACCCTCTGCTGGTCTCCCCAACGGAGGTTGGTCTGGAAACCCACCATGTTGTACAGCGTCCCCGCCAGGTCGTCCTGCCGCAACTGGACCACGGCAAATGGCCGCTCTTCGGTACGCGGATCCCGCAGTCCCACCGGCCGCAGAGGACCGAAGGCCAACGCATCCCGTCCGCGCCGTGCTATGACCTCCACAGGTAGGCAGGCCTCGAAGAACCGTTGGTCCTCCTCGAACTCTCGCAGAGGGAAGGTCTCCGCCCTCAGTAGTTCGTCAACAAAGCGCCCGTACTGACTCTCATCAAGGGGGCAGTTGATGTAGTCGCCGTCGCCGCGACCGTAACGCGAGCCACGAAACACCTTATCCATGGTGATGGAATGGAGGGCCACAATGGGAGCCATGGCGTCGTAGAAGTGTAGGTACTGCTCTCCAGTGAGGTGACCAATGGCCTCAGTAAGAGCATCACTGGTCAGAGGCCCGGTGGCTATCACCAGAGGTCTGGCGTCAGGCATCTCCCGCGCCTCTTGCCGCACCACCCTGATCCGTGGATGCGCTTCCAACCTTTCGCTGACCAACTTGGCGAACGCCTCTCGCCCCACAGCCAGCGCCCCACCAGCCGGCAGCGCCGTCTCATCTGCACAACTGACGACCAGGGATCCCAGACGGCGCAGCTCCTCTTTAAGGAGGCCCAAGGCCCGGTCCAGCAGATTCGAGCCCAGCGAGTTGCTGCACACCAATTCCGCAAGATAGCCGGTCTGGTGGGCCGGAGTCATCTTGTGGGGACGCATCTCATACAGCACTACATCCAGGCCTCGTTGCGCGCCCTGCCACGCGGCCTCAGAGCCGGCAAGCCCGCCGCCTATCACGGTGACCCTATCCATGGCACTTGCTCCGCACCCTCTAGTATAGCATATCTGTTGCGGGAACAGAAGAAGGGAGGTGTCGAACGACGCCTCCCTTTGCCACTTGTACAGGGTACACCACTACTCAGTCGAGGCAGAGTAGACGACAAGGTTGTCGAAGCTGATCTCCGTGGCTTCGTCCTCCTCAAAGGAGCCTGCGACCACCGCCACATCTCCCTCCGTGAAGGTGGAGTCACTGACCTGGGCTAGAAGCTCCCCATTCACCGCCAGCTCTAGCACGCTGCCGTTACAGACGGCACTGATCCGGTTCGAGGCGTCGCCCTGATTGATCACGTCCGATGCTGACCAGTCCACCAAGGGCTCGGATTGCCCGTCGACGAACTTGTGGATGCCGTAAAAGCCGTCCCCGCTGATGCGAAAGTAGTACCCGTCACCGTTGCTCTGAACCCGGCAAATGACGCCGTAGCCGTTGTTGTCGTTGGCGGGACCGACGACCTGTCTGGCGTCCACCTCGATCGTGCCATCCCCAAAGGAACGGTTGGCCGCGCCCCACATGTACGACTGGGCCGAGGCGGTTACCAGGTAGGCGCCGTTCTCATACTTGACACTCCCTGCAGAATAATCACTGACCTCCCAGCCAGAGCCGGGATCACTGAAGTCATCCTGCCACGACACCTCTGGGCCTGTCGAAGGAGCGTACACCCGCAAGTCGTCGAAATAAGATAACGCTCGGTCTTCATCGGCGAAGGTACCCACGGCTAGGCCAATCTGCCCTCCGGCATAGCTCGAGTCACGGACCGTCGTCAAGTACTGGCCATTCGCATACAGCGATATCTCGGACCCCATGCACACCGCCTGAAGGCGATTCGCCGCCACGCCCGTTTCCAGATGAGGGGAGTCGCTCCAATCTAGCAGTGTCTCCCAGCCGTCCGCCCCGCTTTGAAACATCTTCCTCAGTCTGTAGCGCCCATCGGTGGAAACCGAGAACGCGTAGAATTGGTTCTCACCCTCTTTCCGGAAGAGTAATGCAGCCTCACCCGCCTGCTCCTCAGGCACGACTGTCACTTCCATCACCAGGTCGGAGTAGAGACCATGTGAAGTCCAGGAGATCAGATTAGCCCCGATGGTCTCAATGCCGTAGAGTCCACCCTCATAGAAGTAACGAGACCCTTCGTAGCTACCGTCGCTGAACCCGCTCTGTGGGTCATCGAACTTGTCCTCCAGAACCAGCGGCCAGACCGGCACAGTGGGTGTAGGAGGAACGATGTTCGTAGGCTCGGGCGTGGGAGGGACGGTGCTCGTAGCCGCCGGCGTTGACGTGCGACCTGCTGACGACGTCCCCGTGGCCAGCGCCACATTCTGTGGAGTGGGCGTGGGCTTGGAAGGCCACACGGTGAAGACAACCGCCAAACAGACGCACGCTCCGACAGCTATCGCCGCGATGATGCCGATCACGACGGGAAGGCCCAAGCGCCGTCTTCGCTGGCGGGGCAACTGGGCCCCACACTCGCCGCAGAAGTCATCCTCTGGACCTACATCGATCCCACACTTAGGGCACTTCATATCGCTCTCTCCTCCTTGCTTGTATGCCAACCTCTGCGTTTCCATGATAGCATAAGCCTCCTACGTTTGCCAGAGCTTCGGGAGACGCCCAGCGCCGAAGACACCGACGGCACCATAACGATCGACAGCTCCCCTTTGGAAATACTGCCTGGGAAAACAATTGCTTTCGACAGGAGTGACACGCTCCTCAACCACAATTCGACCGAGTCCACACCGACGTTGCGGAGATCTTTCGCGTGTGGTAACATCGTGATCTCCGTGTCGGAGGCATGGGCCAACCAGCATGAACGCCCTGGAGATCATCACCAAGAAACGGGACGGAATCGCCCTCTCCAAGGATGAGATAGAGTTCTTCATCCAGGGACTGATGAGTGGAGATGTACCAGACTATCAGGCCGCAGCCTGGCTGATGGCGGTCTACCTTCAGGGTATGAACACCGAAGAGACCAGCCAGCTCACCTATGCCATGGCTCGCTCAGGTCATATGCTGGATGTGGGGAGCATCGCCCCTCTGGCGGTGGACAAGCACAGTACAGGTGGTGTCGGCGACAAGACAACCCTGGTGGTGGCACCTCTGGTGGTCTCCGCAGGCCTGTCTGTGGCCAAAATATCGGGCCGTGGGCTGGGCTTCACCGGTGGCACCCTTGACAAGCTGGAGTCGTTTTCTGGATTCACGAC
>JBAVWD010000670.1:0-11676 GCA_049697655.1 Anaerolineae bacterium
ACCTGGTACTGAGCACGCCACAGCTGCAGATCCCGCATCCACGACTCCACGAACGGGCGTTCGTCTTGATACCGCTGAGCGAAGTGGCACCCAACCTGATCCACCCGGTTCTCAACAGCGACGTGGAGCAGCTTCGGCACAGCGTCGCTTCTCCGGAGGAAATCCGGCTCTATGGTGTCATGGATTGGACAGCCAGTGGTTGAGCCAATGGTCGAAGTCGCTCAGGTCGTAGCTTCCGCGCACGCGAATCCGCTTGAACTCAAACGGTCGTTCTGCGGTCTGCATTGAACCAGCCTCCACAGTGACCGCGCCCCAGTATCCGGCTGACCTGACCACGTCTATCGTCAACTGATCATACTGCCCCGAAGGATAGGAGAAGAACCGAACCGGCTCCTGCGTGCGAGCCTCGATCGCCTCCTTTGACCCGAGCACCTGCCAGACAACGTAGTCGAACGACTTACCGTACAAGCTGGGATGGGTATAGCTGTGACTGCCAATCTCCATCCCGTCGGCATGAAGGAGCTCTATCTCGGACCAGGACATGTATTCGGGCCGCTCCTCGTCAGCGAAGCGCGTGATGATAAAGAAAGTGCCCACAAACCCGTACTTCCTGAGCAGAGGATAGGCGTTAGTGTACTGGTCCTTGAAGCCATCGTCGAAGGTCAAGATCACGGGCTTCAGCGGCAGAGGGTGACCAAGCTGGAGGTGGGTGACCAGGGACTCGAGCGTAACAGGCTCAAACCCGTGCTCTATCAGATAGCGTAACTGCGCCTCGAAGTCGTCGGGCGATACGGAAAGATCACGACGGATAGCGTCGGCCGCTGGGTCTGGCTCGCCGACATGATGGTACATGAGCACCGGAACTACGGCACATCTGGGGATGCCATCGGGGGTAGGCAGAGGACCGGGAGTAGGTGTTGGGAGCAGCCGGCGGACCGCTATTGGCGCTCTGTCATCCCCGACATCAAGCGACGGCTCTGATCCAGGGACGTACCCCGCGTGCCGGCTGGGGAATGGCCGCGCCGAGGTTACGAACGTACCCTGGCGAGACCACCCGTCCTCGCCACCGGCCTGCACGTCTGAGGGAGGTTTATCCTCCGTGCCCTCCACCTGCGCCTGCACCAGAAGCGCCGTCCCTGCCACAAGCAGACCCAGCAGGAGGGCCACGTTAATGCGTCGTCTGCCAAAGCTCTGCAGCAATGTCGGCAATGCACCTTTCATTGGTGGAGAAGCTGCTCACAAGCATATCTCAAGGCAACGAAGGTGTCAAGCGGTGACACATCGCCCATGGACGGCCGCAGGCGGGAGGCCTACTGCGTTTGCAGGGCTCCGTTAGTGATGCTAGAATTGCACCTCAGGAGGGCCTGAGCCGCCACCTCCAAACGCAGAAAGGGGTTTTCTATGTTTCCAGAGAAGATCGCTCAGCATTACTCAAGACTAGGTAGAAACCAGAAGAAGATCGCCGACTTCCTGACCCAGGAATACCACGAGGCCGCTTTCATCAACGCCTTCGCACTCTCCCAGCGCCTGGAGGTGGATCCAGCCACTGTCACCCGCTTCGCCCAGAGGCTTGGTTACGCAGGGTATCCCGAACTTCTGCGTGAGATTCAGGACATGGTCAAGAAAGAACTCAGAGTGGCCCACAAGCCGCCGGCGGACAAAGACAACGTCCACGCGGTGTTTCTGACGGCCCTGGCGGAGGTGAAGGACAACCTGGAGCGCACCATCACCCACATGCGAGGGGAGACGGTCACTGCGGTTATCTCGTCTCTCAGTACGGCAGAGAACATCTACGTCGTCGCCCACGGCCTGGCCCGTGGCCCTGCACAGACCTTCGTGGCTCAGTTGCGAGGCTTGCTGGGCATGCCAGCTCACCTCGTCCCAGCAGACCAGCTGAACGCAGCCGCTGGCCTCTCCAGGTTGAGCGAACGAGATGTCGTGCTGGGGGTAAGCCTCGCGGCCCTGCATGACGACACGGCCCAAGTCCTCAGGCTATCGCGGTCTCGGGGCGCCAGGATCATCGGCCTATCCACTTCCCACACGTCTCCAACAGCCTCGAGCGCTGACCTGATCCTTGTCTGCCCAAGCGAGTCGAGCATCGGGATACCCTCGACCGCCTCCATTTCGGCCATCCTGACGGCCATTCTGCAGACACTTGCATCTCAGGAATCCCAGCGGCTGGAGAACTCTAGGAAGGAGCTGTTGAGGAACGTGAACTGGTTTCAGGAAGACCGAGGGGAGAAGAGGATCCAAGAGCAGGACATCCTGAGACAAGTCTAGAACAGATTCTCGCCTAGTTACGAAATGCACCAGCCTGCGAAAGACTCCGGGCTGGCGCCCTTTGTGAGACTGGATTTGTAGGCCGTGAGGCCTCGGCCAGCTATATCTCCACGAAGTAGGAACTACAAGCCTGATCTATCAACTCTTCCGTAAGAGCAGGCTCGACTCCACCGTAGTGCGCGATGTCGATGATCTGATCCACGATGTCGCGAGGGTGAACTGCCCTGAGTTCGCGCTTCAGCTTGAGATAGTACTCGCGCATCAGATACATGAACCCGTCCTGGTCGAAGGGAACATTCCGCTCCGCCGCCACGCGCTTGAAGATATCGTAGAACTCCCGCTCGCTGGGGTTGCCCACCTCGATCTTGTGCCGTATGCGCCGCAGAAAGGCCTCGTCCACCAGAGCCTTCGGATCTATATTGGTTGAGAACACGATGAGCTGGTCGAAAGGTATCTCAACCTTCTTGCCGGTATGCAGGGTCAGGAAGTCCACCCTGGTTTCCAGGGGAACGATCCATCGGTTCAGTAGATCTCTAGGTCGTACTTGCTGCCTGCCGAAGTCGTCGATCAGGAACATCCCGCCGTTGGCTTTCATCTGGAATGGCGCCTCGTAGAACTTGGACGTGTCATCATACACCAGGTCCAAGCTCTCCAGGGTCAGTTCTCCTCCGGTAACCACGACCGGTCTACGGATCGGTATCCAGCGCCTGTCGCGTCGTCCCCCCTCGGAACGACTCGAGGCCTCGAGATCCTCCACGGCCTGATGGTTCAACTCGTCGAAGACCTTGATGATGTGGCCATCCACCTCCACCGCATACGGTATGACTATCTCACCCCCCAGCATGGAAGCCATCGCCTTGGCGATCACGGTCTTGCCGTTGCCTGGGGGACCAAACAGAAAGATCGACCGACCGGAGTTGACGGCCGGGCCTATCTTCATCAGCATCTTGGAGTTGACCACGAGATGTGACAGCGCGTTCTGCACTTGCTCTCGACTGACCACCACATCTCCTATCGTCTGGGATCGCATCACCCTCTGATAGGCTTCCAGGGTCACAGGAGCAGGCCCCACATACTGACTGCGATTCAGGGCCTCTCTGACACGCTCTATTCCAGCGGAGGCGATGGAATAGCGAAACGCCCGTTCATCGAAGCCCTTGCTGCCAGTTATGCTAACCAACTGTTCCCGCTTCAGAAAGGTGAGGGCCTCTTCAACCACCCCGCTGAAAGGGAGCCTCAACTGCTCAGCGATGTCCTGACCACTCAGCTCGCCCACCGAGTATATGGTCTTCAGCGCCAAGTCGCTCAAGAAGCCCCTGCTCATCCCCGTTTCTTCGATGGAACGAGGCTCAAGTAGAGGACTCCTGGCACTCTGCATCTCCACCTCCCCTCCAATCACTCCTGCAGTTCCGCCCTATTGTACCAAATCCCCTGCCTTTTGACAACGCTGGATGCTGCCACGCCCTTCACGTCAGCCTCGGCAGAACTGGGCCAACGACCTTGCCAGCGGCAGGCATGCCCCGCGCCCTGGGCAGAGTGAGCCATGCCCGTTGCCGCCCAGCCTGCGGCACGGTATAATCTGTAGAAATCAACTGCCCAACCCCGGGCGACAGGCAGCAGTTGCCGATGTCTGTAGAGAGAACACCAAACTACCTGGCCAGAGTCCTGGCTAGCGCGGCTTACACCCTCTTCCTAGCAGGCGCCCTCGTTTTTGCCTTCTTGTTCTACGGGTCCGTGCGGGACATCATTGCCTATTCTCCGTTGTCCTCGGGCCTGCAACTGCCCCTTGCTGGCGATCCGGTTTTGCGGCCAGACAGCGTGCCCGACTGGAGTCAGAGGGAACGCGTCAACATCCTGCTGCTAGGTGTGGATCAGCGACCTGACGAGGAAGGACCGTGGCGGTCCGATACTATGATCGTCATCACGGTCGACCCAAGGTCCATGACGGCCGGGGCGCTGTCTATTCCACGCGATCTGTACGTCGAGATCCCCGGCTACGGCGAGCAACGCGTCAATATGGCCCATTTTCTCGGAGATGCTTACGACTATCCGGGAGGTGGCCCTGCGCTGGTGATGAAGACCATCGAGTACAACCTCGGCATGCCTGTTCACTACTACATCTGGGTCAACTTTCAGGGCTTCCGGGAGATGATCAACTATCTGGGCGGTATAACGATTGATGTGGAAGAGGAGATATGGGACTACCGATATCCGGATGGGCAGTATGGATACACGACGGTCCACATTCCCGCCGGCACACAGCTGATGGACGGGCGCATGGCCCTACAGTATGCCCGCTCACGCCACAGTGGAACGGACTTCGATCGCCTCAGGAGGCAGCAGCAGGTCCTCATGGCCATCAGGGAGAAAGCTCTGCGGCTCGATCTGATCCCCAAGATTCCTGCGCTGGCAAACACCATGGGTCACACGCTGAGCACGAACTTACAGCTGGGGGAGGTCATGACTCTGGCTCAGATTGCGTCACAGATAGATGCTGAAGACATCCGCTTCGGAGTCATCGACGAGACGATGACGGTCCCTATTGTTCTCGAGGATGGGGCCGAGGTCTTGTTTCCCAAACGAGACAAGATCCGGCAAGTTGTGGAGGAGATCTTCTACCCCGGTCCGTCAGAGGAATAGCCCCGTTACCTCCTCATCACAAATGCCAAGCCGATTCCCGAATCCGCTCCGCAACTCAGCACCGCTTGTCTACCTGCAAGACAGCCATCTCGCCAAGGACGCAGAGCTCAGTAAGTACAGGATAGCACCGGGGTTTGAACCCGACTCTTGTATGTGGGGACTAGCGGCTGGTCAACTGGCATGGCCACAAGAGCCCAAGCTACGGTACGGCTTCTTCGGGAAAGACACGAGCGGGTTGCCCGACGGGGTGGGCAGCCTTAAGGTGTAGATTCTCGTCCTTCCGCCCTAGAGACCCTATTGGCAGCAGTGGGGCTGGCTGGCTCAAGCCACGCCCCTAATCACAAACAAGCGTGAGCTGTGTACGCAGTTGAGTCAGGCCGTGAAAGCTCTCTGGTCTCCACATCATTTCCCGCAAGGAGATCTAGACGTACAGTATCGGTATCGATCTAGCTATCACTGGCGGACACAAGGCGATCGTTGTGGACGAGCCAAGTTGCCATCTGGGAGCCCTGGCGCGTCCGAAAACCATACCAGTGGCCCTACAGCTCATCTTTAAGATATACCCAGATAGCCTCTCGTGAGACTTGACAGAATCGCCCCTGTTGGCTTAGGACCTGCCATTCTCTTCTTGTATAGACCAGCACGTCTACCGGTACCGGGAGCACCGTTGCATCCCACTCCACTGATCGCCTTTCGAAGGGGCGGTGGGACTCCTCGACAATGACGACCAAATCGAGGTCGCTCCCTACACCCCAATCCCCACGAGCGTAAGAGCCAAAATAGCC
The DNA here is from genome assembly GCA_049697655.1 of Anaerolineae bacterium. Lineage (GTDB taxonomy): Bacteria > Chloroflexota > Anaerolineae > UBA7937 > B3-Chlor > JAUVXJ01. Next base: position 5,706 of record JBAVWD010000670.1, read on the forward strand.
GATCCGTAACACATCTTCCCGATCTCGCACGACCTTTTCTGCCCAGTCGCGCAAGGCCTGATCTACTGTCTGGGCGTCAGGCCATCTGAAAACGGACGAACTCAATGATCTCACGGGCATACCGCGTGCCCTCCTCACTTTGCAGCGGTCCATAGTGTTCAAAAGGTGACCCTTCCGGATGGCTGTTTGGGTACCGCGGAGGAATGTAGAAGTTGTCAAGCACACGTCCCTTCTCAACCAGCTCCGTTGGAACAGCAGCAGATTCTGGCAACTCTCGCAGTAGCTTGGCGATGACATGTCCCCATGCTTCTTGCCCCAAGTGAAGATGCAACGCCTTAATTGCCTTCTCGGACGCTTGGTGGGCCGCAAAACATGCCCACTCGTGGCGTCCTGCCCGTCGGGAGTCGTCGGCCTGCTCCAGGTCTCTCACTGCTTGGTTGAACCAGTCAGCAGCGCGGCTTGGCATGGTGACTGCCTCCGTCCCACACCCGTTCCGCGCGCAGCATGTGCGCGCTGGAATCAGAAGCGCACCCCCTGACCGCCGGGGCGAGGCCCTCTAAGAGGTCTTTAGGACGTTCGCTTGAAGTCGATGCGCACAGAGTTCAGGTTGCAGCCGTCTTGCGTCGTCGTAGTGAAGGTCACCACCGAAGACACTGCGTATCTAGTCCCCGGTCTTGCGGAAGTCGATTAGGATCAAGTTGGTGTAGCAGTTGTCTATGGTCTGGAACGTGACTTTTTCGGACACCGGGGCACCACTCGCGTCGACGACCTGGGCATACCACGTCCCTGCCTTCGGGTGGTCGTCCAGATACACCTCCCAGCCCGCCGACCCGTATACGGAGGTGTCGCCGTAGCCACAAGTCTGTGACCAGCCATTGCTGGATACCCTGACCCCAATCCCCGCCACTATCTCTGCCGTGCCTGCCCCATTGATCCGTCCTGCCGCTCCCAGCCAGCTACAACCCGCCCCGTTGAGATCATTTAGCTTGGCCGTCATGCTATCGAGGACATACGGCCAGGGTGTGGGGCTAGGTATGGGAGTATGAGTCCGAGTGGCTGTCGGCGGTGGTGCAGGCGTCCGAGTAGCCGTGGGTGTGAACGTCGGAGTTGGAGTATTGGTCGCAGTAGGCGTGATAGTTGGCGTGTCCGTCGGCAGAGGCGTGTCTGTGGGCGTCGCCGTGTGAGTTGGCGTCCAAGTGGGGGGGAAGGTGGCACCGGCCTCTGGCGTACGTGTGGGAGTGGGCGACGCTACGCCCGCCTCCCTTGGAGGGGGAAAGGGATTCAGGGGCATCTGCGGGTTGACGAAGATGGTCAAGTAGCACAGGCACGTCATTACGGTAAGCGCAAGGAACACCACAGTCGCCAACAGAGCCACCCTGTCGTTTATCCGACTCAGCATCGCGCGATACCTCCTTTCCGCGCCCCTGCCCGCCAGTCGCTGACGCTACTGCGTCAAAGCCAGGCTAAAAAGCGGGGTGCTGCCCTCGTAGAGAACCTCCGGATGCAATGAAGCATCCCCTGCCTCGACGAGCCGCGTGCTCACCTCAGTCAACTCAGAGATCAGTTCCTCCGCAGGGTAATCTGGATAGGTCCCGAGCTCTCCCTGTAGGATCTCCAGGCGCAAGATGTCGAACCAGGCACGATCCTTGGCCGTCGCGTCGCTGAAGGTGACAATCTGCTCATCATAGATGCCGTGGAGCTCCCTGCGAGCCTCGCTAAGCTCCGCTGCGATCCCACTCACGTCCTCCGACCAGGCGGGCACCAACTGGAGCCCGTATGCGCCCAGCGCCACCCTGTACTTGACCAGGAGCCAATCTGCCCTTGCCTCCGCGATGCCTATCTTCAGCACAATCGAGGACGCCGCGGCCAGTTCATCCTCGTAGGCGGTGCTCCGCGCCTTGTCTTCGTTCACCAAAGCCTGGGTGACTTCGGTAGCCAACTCTTCCGGTACGGCTTGGCCACTTGGAGAACCCTCCAAGAACTCCAAGAGATCCAATACAGCTTCAACCCGTCTCTCCTCGTACGAGGCCACCATCGCCAGTGTGGGCGCTGGGATCTGAGTGAGGAAGTTCGCTATGGGTTGCTCCGCGCCGGATTCTGGTGTCGTCTCCGACCCTTCCGTCGAGAAGAGTATCTCGGCCTGTAGAGAGCGACTCTCGGTCGCTTTCTCTCGCTCGCCGAGCGCCTCGTATGCCACAGCTAGCTGCCCCAGAAGATCCGCCTTGTGCGGGTCCCTAATAAGCGGACTGTGCAGTGCCAAGGCAAAGGCCTGATCGTAGTTGAAAAGCGCTTCTGCCCGCCTCCCCCAGGTGGCGAAGCCTTCGCCAATCTCCACAAATGAGTAGGCCCTTGTAGAGTCCGACAGAGTCGGGCTCATCGTGGATATGAGGCTCGCCTGCTGATAGCATGATGCAGCGTGCGACTGGTCGCCGGCGGCCTCGTATCTCTGTCCCAGCATGAGCAGGTTTCCGACGTGTTCTCTGTCAGAAAGCTGCGTGCTGAAGAGAATCGTAGCGTAGGCTGTGTCGAGTTCGCCTTCCTCGAACGATCTGTCCACCACGTCTAAGTCGCCAACGCCAGTCAACGCCGCTAGCGCCAGAGATGGCTCAACCTGCTCAGGCCGTACCTGAGCGATGGGGCTCCCCGGATTGGAGGAACCTGCCCATCGGAGATACAGGTAAGCTCCGCCGCTGAGAGCACCACTTAAAACCATCAGCACCAGAAGCCCAAGAATGGCCCACGACAGGCAGCTCCGTCTTGAACTGCCCTGACTAGTCTGCACCATTACCCTCTCCGCGCATCCAGCAATGAGGTGTAGGGCGAACGCCCCGCATTATCCAAGTATATCAAATCAAGACGACCCTGTCTAGCATGTCGAGAAGGCAGAACTAGCCCCTGTAAACCCCAACGCGACGTCGAAGCCGTTCTCGAATCGAATCGCCCCATGGCTCCGTCGGCACAGACTCTCCCTGACGGCCACCAGCACTGTCCGCACTAGCCTGAGGAGCAAGCCTCCTGCGTGGAGCGAACCTGCCCGGTCTCACTCACCTCAATCGACGAAACGCTCTACGGTGGCGGCTTCCCTTTGGTCCTGCAACCACTGCATGAACGCCTGCTGCCTCAGGTTCTCGAATACCTCGACAGCTATTTCACGCTCTTCCCTCTCCAAGACCTGTACGATGTGGAAGCCGAACTGAGTCTCCACTATCTCGCTTGTCTCCCCAACCTCCAGGCTGAAGGCGACCTCCTCCACTCCCGGGGGCATCACTCCCCAAGGGAAGAACCCAACGTCGCCCCCACTCTCCCGCGAACTGATATCCTCGGAGTACTCTCTTGCCAGGTAGGAGAAATCCTCTCCTGCTTGAAGCCTGGCCAACACTTCCTCCGCCCTCTCCCTCGTAGGCAAGAGGATATGTCTGGCGTGGACCTGTTCTGCCACTGGACTGATGGATGCCGTGACAGCGCTGTAGACCGCCTCGCTAAGCAGTTGGTCCAGCAGCATCTGCCGGAAATCCTCGTAGGTTGTGTCCATACCCTGCAACGACTGGTTGAACTGGTCCTGGCCGCCAGACTGCTCGATGATGTCTTGTATGCTGGATTCCAGTTCAGCTTCGGAGATGCTGACACCCATCTCCACCGCTGCTTGCCTTATCAACTCCTGGTCTATCATCTGTTCCAGGACCTGTCGGCGCGCCTGAGCCAGTCGCTCCCGCCCCTCTTCACTCTCGGGATCGAGACCCTCCTGTGCGAAGAAGGCCTCTACCTGCGCAACCTGCTTCTCGTACTCCTCTTGTCCGATGGGTTGACCGTTGACGAGGGCCGCCAACCCTTCTACCTTGCTGGGCGTGGCTGTTAGCGTCTCCGCCGGAGTTGGCTGGCCTCCACATCCCCCAGCAAGAATACTCATCACCAGTAGCGCTACTGTTGCGGACAGGACAAGCTTCTGCATTGTGCAGACTCCTTCTCGCCAGATGGCTTCACAGATTATGATTATCGCACCTAAGTGGGTTTCATGCCACTCAGCTGGAGTAGCAGGCCACTCAGCCAGCCATCAGCGTCAGTACAGATCCTTGGGATGGCCGCACGTGAGGGAGGTACCGGCCAGTCGAGCCAGCGATCGGCAGCCTATCCACTCCGCGCTGAGAGACCTGGCGAGCCTGCCCCAATAGAGCCTCCATGCCAGTTTGACATGCCTGGAGCCGACGCGTATAATGCGCTGACGTGCAGCCCGAGACGGACTCACTCGTAGAGTGCACCGACTCGCTCCGGCCTCTCTGAGCGGCGGGCCAAGGGTGTGCTCCGGACAGCCTGGGTTGGCTAGAACATGATAAGAAGGCCACAACCCGTAGGCCGGGGCGGTTGGTAAGCTAGATTACATTTGCTGAGGGTGTGCGTTTATGATAGAATACCCTCCAATTGGCGTATGATCACCAGGCCTGTTGTTTCACATCCCACTTTGGCTGAAAGGAGTGAACGATTCTCATGGAACAAGGGATGAATCCGGCGTTTCTGCGAAGCTTGGAAACGCTGTTGGAGGGAAAGTGGGCCGGCCGCGTCATGGCCTTTATCATGATTCCTGCGCTTCTTGTGGCCACCATTCTCCTTCCGCCTCTGGCTCTCCCCGAACGCCTGCTGTCCGCTGGACATGTAACCTTCACCAAGGCTGGCGGCTCTCTCGTTGACCCGGATGGCACTCAGTTGACCATACCGCCGGGATCGGTATCGGGCACGGTCCAGGTACGGTCCTCCTCCATCCCCAGGGCTGACTTCCTGGCCGGGAGTGCTGGAGACCCCAGCATCGCCCAGGCGATACCGAGCAACCTGGATATGAAGAGTCCGCTGTATACTTTCTCCGTCAGAGGAGAGACTCCAGAGCAGGTTACTCTCTCCATACCCATACCAAACGATTCGGAACCCCTTAGTACGATTGACCTCTACGCCTGGACAGGGCGTGAGTGGCAATGGATTCCCAAGACGGTATTCCTGGAGGATGATCTCCTGGAGACGAACCTCTCGTTCATACCGCCGGCGGTGGCGGTATTCCAGACAAGTCCCCTTGTGCCGTCTGTATCGGCTTCCCTGAAAGCCGGCGAGACTCTGCCCCCGGAAGCAAGAGACGTCCTGGTAGAAATCGAGGCTGAGTCGCTACCGGTCCAGAGCGATGGCATTGACGGCAACGACACGGTTGTCGCCGCGAGTGGCTTGTTGGAGCAGCCAGGAGAAGGCACCTCATACGTCGTCCTCCCCTCCCTGAGCAATGAGGTGGAGGGCATCGTCCGCAGTGACCTGGTCAACAACATACTAGTCAACGATGAACTGCGCAAGAACCACGTCAGTGACATTGTTGACCTGGTCGTCCAGAACATGTATCCCGGTGTCAACCTCGACTATCGTGGTATGGACCCTGGTCTGAGAGACCAGTTCACAGCATTTGTGAACGAGTTGGCCGCCGGACTGCACGCCAATCACAAGATGCTCGCAGTGACGGTCCAGACTCCTGTCCAGATCTCGGAGGACCGATGGGACACTGGCCCATATGACTGGCAGGCCGTTGGTCAGGCTGCTGACACTTTCAAGGTCCCAGGTCTCCTGCATCCCGATGCTTACCGCGCTGACGGGCAGATGGAAGCGCTGCTAGACTACGCGGTGAACAACGTCAACAGATACAAGACACAGCTCATACTACCCAGCTATAGCACCGACTGGGCCGGGGATACGGTGACCACAAGATCGTACGCAGACACTCTACAGTTGTTGAGCGGGGTTCTGGTCCTGGCAGAAGGTAGGGATACCTTCTCCCCCGGAGAGCAGATCACAGTGCAACTTGCGGGAGGCCCTTCCTCCGTCAGCTTCGACGAGCAGACGCAGTACTATTCGTTCACCTACTCGGACGACAAAGGTGAACACACTGTCTACCTAGAAAACGCCACCAGCATGGCTCACAAGCTCGACCTGGCAAGCAGGTACAACC
>JBAVWD010000671.1:0-1697 GCA_049697655.1 Anaerolineae bacterium
TGCAGCGACCCTATGCCAAGGGAAGGGATGTCTACGACCTCTTGTGGTTTCTCAGCGACCCTGACTGGCCAGAGCCCAATCTGAAGCTGCTCGACAATGCTCTGCGACAGACGGACTGGGAGAGGGAATATCCAACCGAGTACAACTGGCGAGAACTGGTGCGCACCCGACTGCAAGCCCTGCCCTGGGATCAGGTGCTGGCCGACGTCCGCCCCTTTCTGGAGCCCCCAGCGGATGTCGGCCTTCTCACGTTTGAGAACATAATGCGGGTGCTCGGGTAGTCGCTCACCACCGCAGAACAGGGTCGGTGGGGGTGAGAGAGGTTTCATCTTCGTGCAGCGCCCAAATCGGGGGCACATCCCGGTGGATGGGTCGCGCGCCGTTACCCCTCTGGTCTGGCGGTTGTGGAGACATCAGGGAAGGTGCGTCGCCCCCGTAGAGCAAGTCCAGATGGGGAAGCAGCTAGATGATGTCAGTAAGGAAGAGCTATCCGAGCTTCGTGGTCTGAAGAAGGCCGGGCTATCTGCCGACGATGATATCGTCGAAGGTCGCCACCACGGCTCCTATTTGCCCTGCCGCTGCGCCCGTGGTAGAATCCCGCTCGATTCTATAGCGGTGCTCCGCTACCAGGAGGGATAGGTGAAGAGAAAAAGCATAGCGGCAAACACACTGATCGTGGTAGTCATTCTTCTCAGTCTCGCGACGAGCGTGGCCCAGGCGGCACCTCCGGAGGTATCGCCCAACGTCATCGCCATCACCGGCAACCCCTTGCGCATCGAAGTAGGCCACAACATGAGCATTCAGGTGTACCACCAGAACTATGACCATGGGGCGACCTACGGCAGCGCCGACAGCGGCCCCTTCTGGTACATCGATGGCCAGGTCTATGGGCCGAACATGCCAAACTACGGAGAGTCGGCGTCCTTCAATACCACAGAACTGACCTGGATCGCTCACCAAGGGCCTTCAGGGTCGGGCACGGCAGGGGACCCCTGGCGCGTCGAGACGCGCGGCCAGTTGGGCACGTGTGCGCGCACTCCCCTTGCCACCCCAGCGGAAGGCGCGTTCAGCCAGGTCCAGCCGGGCCCCGCCCAGGACGTCCCCGCCCAGGAGGCCCAGCCGGGCAGCCAGGAGAGCACCGGTACGTCCTGTCTGGACGTCACGCAGCTTATCTCCTACGTGAATGGCCGCAACTACTTCCAGCTGGACTGGACCATGACCAACCGCGGGGGATCTCAAAGCTGCTTCAAGTTCTACCACGCCGCCGATATCTACTTCGCCAACGACGACTACGGCTTCGGTTACTATGACGCTGGATCGGGCTCGATAGGTGGATACGACGAAGACCGTACCTGGTTCATGGTTTTTGCCCCCATCACAAGGCCGGACCGATACCGGGAAGCCTACTATGACAGCGTCTGGGAAAACGTTGAGGCTGGCACGGACCTGGACAACACCGTCAGTAGCGAGTACCTGGACAACGGCATCGGTCTGCAATGGAACATCTGCCTAGCCCCCGGTGAGAGCAAGACCATCAGCGACGTGTGGAGCTTCGGCCAGAGCGAGGCAGAGGTCATCCCCACCGAGCTCGCCAGGGCGACGCCTCAGGGGCACGGAGCGGTGGATGTGATGGTCAGGGATCATGTCAACGACGACGGCTCGGTCCCTTCCAACCGCAACGGGGAACCCTTCTGGAT
>JBAVWD010000672.1:0-3172 GCA_049697655.1 Anaerolineae bacterium
GTGATTTTGTAGTTGGTGCCGCCTTGCTCCAGGCTGGCCATGGGCGCGATCTTCGTGACCTCACCCCTCATGCTCCGTTCTGGTAGCGCATCAAATGTCAGGTCCACCGTTTGACCAACCTGCAACAGATACAGGTCCACTTCATTGAGATCGGTCGTCTCTATCTTGAACTCACTAATGTCTCCCAGAACCACAGCCGGCGAGCCGGGGTTCACCATCTCTCCATCCCGCATCAGGACAGCTCCAACGGTGCCAGCGAAAGGCGCCGTCAAGGCCGCGTCGTCGACCGCCGAGGCGGCTTGAGCAAGAGCCACCTCCGCTTGCGCGACCTGCGCTTCCACTACCGCTATGTCCTCCGCACGTGCTCCGGCGCTGAGCAGCGACAGTGATGCGCGCGCCCCATCCACCTCAGCTTGTGCCGCGGCGATGTCCTCCGCCGACGCCCCTCCCACCAGTGCTTCGTACCGAGCCTTGGCGATCTCGTACTCCACGGTTGCCTGCTGCAAGGCCAAGGCCTGCGGCATCTCCCCTATCTCCTCCAACCAGGAAACTTCGTCGTAGGCCGCCTGAGCTTGCTGCACCGCCAGAGCCGCGGTCTGCATTGCACCCCTCGCAGCGGTCACTTCCTCCTCGGTGGCCCCTGACCGAAGTTTCGCCAGGTGGGCCTGGGCCGCGGCCATACCGGCCCTCGCCACAGCCAACTCCTCTGGCCTCGGAGATGCCTTGACCTGGGACAGCGTCGCCTGAGCCGTCCCTAGCGCCGCCTCGGCCTGAGCGACGGCAAGTTCGAGGTCCGTGTTGTCTAACTGAACCAGGAGCTGCCCCTCCTGGACTTCAGCCCCCTCATCCACCAGCACCTCGTCCACCGCCCCGCTCATGCCGAAACTCAGGGTGGCCCACCGCGACGGCACTACAACGCCGGTAGCGGACACCACCTGTGTCACTTGGCCTTCAGGCTCCTCCGGTATTTCGGCCTCGGGCTGGGGAGCTAGGTAATTGGTGTAGACCCACGCACCGCCCGCCACGACCACGGCTGCCACCACCACCCCAATGACGATCTTCTTCACCATCACAACCTCCGTAATCTGCAGCACACCCTTGAGCTCTGGGGGGGCTACTCGTATCTCAATGCCTCCAAAGGATCCAGACGCGAAGCCCACCATGAGGGATACAGTCCCGCGATAGCGCCCAATGCTAGCGCCAGGACAAGGGCACGCACCAAGAGTTCTCCCGAGTAGAAGGGCTCCAGATAGGCGAGCAGCAGTGGAAACAGGTTTCCCAAACCCACGCCCAGCAGGATTCCCACTACCCCTCCTACAGCGCTGAGCAGGAGAGACTCCTTCATGATCATTCCAAGGACGCGACCCTTGCGCCACCCTAGAGCCCTCAGGACACCGATCTCTCTGGTTCTCTCAAACACGGACATGAACACTGTGTTCATCATTCCTATGCCGCCCACCAACACAGCCAGAAACGATATAGCCCCGATCATAGCATCCATGGCCCGGAAGTCAGGCAAGCTGTCTGCAAACTCCGCTGTCCTGGAAACGGAGACCTCGGGAAAGCGCTCCTCCAGTTCTATCAGGACGCTGTCCACCTGCCTGGGGTCCCTCAGTGCTATTCCCAGAAAACCCACTTTGTGGGGTCCACCGAAGAGCGCCTGCGCTTCTCGCAAAGAGATGACCATGGCGCTGTCCTCGAACGCGACCCCCGTCTCGTAGATGCCCGTCACGCGGAATCGACTCCCAAGCACATTGACCGACTCGCCTACCTCCACCCCCATGGCGTCGGCGGCCGTACGACCCAGCAGCGCCTGCCGCGTGCCGCTGAGCGGCTCACCTTTCACTATGCGGAAATGCCTGATAGCGTCCGTATTTGGCTGATAGCCTTGTACGAAGAGGAGGGGCATGTTCTCGGCAGAAGAGAACCCAAACACAATCCCAGACACGCTCTTTACCTCTGGCAAGGCAGCTATACGCTTGGCCACCCTCTCATCTATGGCGCTGAACTGCATGTCCGAGATACCGGCCTCCACGGCCATGAGATCGACTTGCCCGCCGCGACCGATGGAGTTGAACTGCTCGCCAAACCCTTTCGACAGACCGCTCAACGCCACCACAGAGGCGACGGCGATACCTATGCCCAGGACGGTTAGCAGGCTTCGCGTCCGGCGTCGCACCAGGTTCCGAACGATCATCCCCCCCGGCCACCGCCTGGTGGCCTCCCCTCCTCGCTCAGCGTCGTACTGCATCGCCAGCAGGGGGTCCAGTTGTGAGGCTCGCCAGGCCGGATAGAGGCCGCCTATAGCACCCAGTCCCAGCGCCACGATGAAGGCCTGGATGAAAAGGCTAAGGGAGAACTTCCCCTGCATCAGCCCCGCTGTCGCTGGGATCCGGCCGAAGAGCCACACGGTGACGATTCCCAGTGCAGAACCCAGAACTCCTCCTATCAGGCTGAGACCGATGGACTCCATCAGGATCATGCGCAACACTCTGCTCTTCCGCCAACCAAGAGCACGCAACAGCCCTATCTCCCGGGTCCGCTCGAAGATGGACATGAGCACGGTGTTCATCATCCCTACGCCGCCGATGATCACCGCCAGAAGGGAGATGCCCCAGGCGAAGGCACTGACCATTCCCATCATCGTCTCCTGAGTAGCGTTCTCGCCCGACTTCGTCACAGCGAGATCCGGGAAACGTCTCTCCATCCTCTCTCGAGCCTCGTCTGCGTCAGCCAGCTCCTTGAGTTGAACCAGGAACACGTTGACCTGGCGCGGTCGCTTCAGCATCGCCTGGGCATCCTCCAGGGTGACGACCCCTCCGCCCTCCTCCAGGCCCTGGCCCGTTTCGTAGATGCCCACGATGCGATAGGCGCTGTCATGCATCCTGATGCTGTCGCCAACCCCCCTGTTGAGGGTATCGGAGGCCAACTTACCGATGATGATCTCGCGCCTAGATCTGGAGGTGAGCCCTTCTCCCTCCACTATCTTGAAATGCTCGATGGCGAACCCCTCGGGCTCATTCCCAAAGATTAGCAGGTAGGGAATCTGGTCAGTGGTCGCCTCTCCGTAGATCATACCTGCAACGGCCTTGACCCCTGCCACTTTGAGGAGTTCTTCCCCAAGGCCCTGATCGATGACACTGGTCGAGGGGTCCAGCGCCTCGGCCTGCGC
>JBAVWD010000673.1:0-2637 GCA_049697655.1 Anaerolineae bacterium
GTGCGCAACCTCCTCAACGCCGACGTGGGGCCTCTCAAGATGGGCGATGGCGACGCGCTGGATCTGGGGGGTAAGACCCTGCGGTTCATCTCTGCCCCCTTCCTGCACTGGCCGGACACCATGTTCACCTATGCCGTGGAGGACAAGGTTCTCTTCCCTTGCGACGTCCTTGGCAGCCATGTCTGTGACGAGCGCATGTTCGACGACCTGGTGGGCGATTTCAGCGCGCAGTTCCAGTACTACTACCGGGGCATTATGGGGCCGTTCAAAGACAAGATGCTGGAGGCCCTGGACAAGATCCAGGATCTGGAGATCAGCGTGGTCGGACCGTCGCACGGACCCATTCTGCGCAGCGACCCGTGGAAGTACGTGAAGCTGTACCGGGAATGGAGCACCCTGCCGGCGACCACCTCCAAGAGCGCGCTGGTCTTCTACGCCAGTGCCCACGGCAACACCAAGTTGATGGCCGAGGAGGTGGCGAAGGGGGTCGCCAGCCAGGGGGTCGAGGTGGAGTTGTTCGATCTGACTGAGACACTCCCCGGCGATCTCCTCTACCGTATCGAGAGCGCGCAGGCGCTGATCATCGGCTCGCCGACTATCAACGGCGACGCCGTGAAACCCGTGTGGGACCTGCTGTCCAGTCTGGCCACCATCAAGTTGCGGGGCAAGGTCGGCGGTGCGTTTGGCTCCTATGGTTGGAGCGGGGAGGCAGTGGGCATGATCGAGGACAGGCTCAAGGGCCTCAAGTTCAAGGTCCCTGAGCCTGGCTTGCGGTTTGTGCTGGTGCCCACCACTGAAGACTTGGAAGCCTGTCGAGAGTTCGGCGCCAGGATAGCTGAGAGTCTGTAGCAGGTGAAGTTCGTCTTCGCCGGCAATGGCATCGCAGCGACCACGGCAGCCCAGGCAATCGTCGCCGCAGATCCGACTCAGGGCATAGAGATATACACGGATGAGCCCTATCCTTCTTACATGCGTCCCAGGCTCATCCGCTTCCTGGCGGGGGGCCTGGACATCCGAGATCTCTATCTCCACCCGCCGGAGTGGTACGCCAGGAGAGGCATAGCCGTCCACTTGGAGACGGCGGTGACGGAGCTGGACACCGCAGCCAGGCGTATTGTGCTCGACAGCGGCGAGTCAGTATCCTACGACCGTCTCCTTCTGGCGGTGGGCAGCAATCCCTTCCAGCCACCGCTGGAGGGCATGGGCCAGGAAGGCGTCTTCACGCTGCGGACCATCGACGATGCGCTGGCCATCAGGAGCCACGCAGAGAGGTGCCTTGCCCGGGGGCGGCGAGAAGCAGTGGTCATCGGTGGCGGCCTGCTGGGCCTGGAATCCGCCAACGCCCTGGCCAGCCTGGGCCTGGAGTTGACCGTTCTGGAGCATGGTCCGTGGCTGCTGCACAAGCAGATCGACGAACAAGGCGCTGTGGTGCTCGAGAGACAACTGGGGCAACTGGGTATTCGTTCTTTGTCCAACGCAGCGGCAAAGACCATCCTGGCCGATGATGATGGCCTGTCCGCTGTAGCGCTGGAGGACGGACGCAGGGTGAGCGGTCACCTGGTGCTGTGCAGCGCCGGCGTGAGGCCAGACACAGAACTTGCCCAGGCCGCGGGCCTGACCGTCGGGCGTGGGGTCCTGGTGGACAGCGAGATGCGGACCAGCGCAGACGATGTGTACGCCGCGGGCGACGTGACCGAGTACAACGGCGAGGTGTGGTGCATCATACCGGCCGCGCTGGAACAGGCCAGGGTCGCCGGGGCCAACATGGTGAATCCAGGATCCATGACCTACGGGGGTACGGTGCCTTCGACGACCCTGAAGGTGGTTGGCGCAGAGCTGACTTCCATAGGTATCATCAGCCCGCCAGTCCATGGTTTTGAGGAACTGAGGAAGTCCGACCCTGCTGCAGGAGTATATCAGAAGCTGGTTCTTGAGGACGGCCACGTCGTGGGCGCCATACTCTTGGGGGCCAGGGAGCGGGTGGCAGCGGCGTCCAGACTGATCAGGGAAGGCACCGATGTCTCAGCATACACCGATCGACTGCTGGATGACGACTTCGACCTGGGCAAGGCATTGGCGTAGGAAGGAGGTCTAGATCACCACATGAGGAAGATGACGGAAAGCAATCTGCAAGCGGCCTTTGCTGGCGAGAGCCAGGCGCACATGAGATATCTCATCTTCTCCGACCGGGCAGAGAAGGATGGGCAGGCCAACGTGGCCAGGCTCTTCAAGGCCATCGCCTTTGCTGAGCAGGTGCATGCCACCAACCACTTCAAGACCCTGGATGGCATAGGCACCACGGCCGGCAATCTGCAGACCGCCATCAACGGCGAGACGTATGAGGTGGAGGAGATGTACCCCGCCTTTAGAGCCGTGGCCGAACTGCAGGGCGAGAAGGGGGCGGTGCGCTCCACCGGCTGGGCCCTGGAAGCGGAGAAGGTACACGCCGAACTGTACAGCCAGGCCCAGACCGCGGTGAAGGGTGGCGACGACGTGGACATCGGAGAGGTGCACGTCTGCGAGCTCTGCGGCTGGACAGGGACCGGCGAGAAGCCAGACAGATGTCCTCTGTGTGGAGCAAAGGCCGAGAGAATTCGAACCTTCTAGCCACCCGGGGGGCAGGTGGCACGTCCATAG
>JBAVWD010000674.1:0-6806 GCA_049697655.1 Anaerolineae bacterium
ACCTCCGCATCCAGGATCTCGAAGATCCGCTGAGCGCCCGCCCCAGCCTGGGACACAGCCATGATGATCATGCCCAGCATGACAATGGGGAACATGGTCATCATTAGATAGCTTTGGAATGCCACCAGCTCGCCAATAGTCAGGCGACCGGCCAGCACCTGGTACCCACCGCCCCAGACCACGGTGAGTGTGCCCAGGTTGGCCATGGTGAAGATGAGGGGCATGACGAGGGCGAACATCCTGCCCACACTGATGTTGGCGTCGCGGAACTCCAGATTGACCCCACCAAAACGCTCTCTCTCCCAGGGCTCGCGGGCAAAGGCCTTCACTACCCTGATCCCCGCGAGATTCTCCTGGAGGATGGTGTTCAGCCTCCCCAGCTTCTGCTGGACCTGGATGAACAGGGGTCGCCCTTTGCCAGCGAAGAAGGCAAACACTACCAGTACCAGGACCATCACCGGCAGGGTCATCAGCGTCAGTTGCCAGTTGGTCCCAAACAGCAGGATCAGGCTGCCGGTCATCATCAGCAGAGCGCTGACCAATTGCACCAGGCCGGTGCTGATGAACATCCTCACTAGCTCGACGTCGCTTGTGGCTCGGGTGAGGAGCTGCCCGGTCTGTGCCCGGTCGTGGTAGCCAAAAGACAGACTCTGTATGTGGGCATAGAGGACGTTCCGCAGGTCGTAGGCTACGCCCTGAGATGCTCTGGCCGCCAGGAATCCCTGTAAGTACGAGAACACTGCCGACACCGCCGCTGCCGCCACGATGCCCAGGGCACCCCAGACGATGACAGTCATGCTCACGGCGGAGATACCCTGGTCAATGACGATCTGAGTCAATCTGGGTACGACCAGAGAACCGGCCGTGCTCAACAGAAGGCTGATAAAGGCACCGCCCGTCTCCCACCTGTAACCAGAAAGGAAAACCAAAGCACGCAGCAATGGTGTACCGGGAGCACTACCTCTCCTTCCCGGTCTCCCTTCGATCTGTCTTCCGGACCTCGATTCTGTCAACGGCCTCACTCCAAGTTCCCCCTCAGTGTGTCGAAGTTCATCTGATTATACCTGGGCGCCAGGGATGCTGCTTCGGACACGCACTTAGATTACCCAGGCACGTGTTCATCACTGGGGATGCGTGCGAAGCATCCACGCAGCAGCTCCAACCCAGCCAGCACCCGCTCGCATTCGGCGGGCGAGAGGCACGAGAGCTTCCGCGCCATGCGCTCCTCGACCGCATTCCTCATCGCCTCCAGCGCTGCACGGCCCGCAGGGGTCAGTACCACCTGTACTGTACGGCGGTCGTGGGGAGTACGAGAGCGCGTCACCCATCCCCGCTCGACCAGGGTGCTGATCGAACCAGACATGGTTGGCAGGCTGACCGCCTGCTTCTCCGCCAACTCACTCAAGTTGTGAGGGCCTTCCGCGAGGATGACCAGCAACCGGCTATGCGCTGGCACAGCAAGATGGCCCACGCTCCGCATCTCCAGCGCCAGAGTGCACATTACCATCGGGACCACTTCCATAATCTGCCGGGCCGTCAGGTCCATCTTGTCGGTCATGGCGCTTAGCCCCCCTAATACTTCGCTGTACTAATTATACTCAATTCGCGAAACTCCATCAACTTGTTCGCGCACAGGAAGCAGGGTGTGAAGCCGTCTGCGCTCAAGCACTGCATGCCCACCACCACGACCGCGGCTGACACTGGGGGCACGTCACTGCTCCAGCCTTGACTTCCACTGCTGGACCCACTCCCCATCCATACGCTCCAGCCGTTTCTTCCTCAGATTCTCCTTCATGATCCACAATACGTCGCTGTCGTCGCTGGAGAACCACTTCTCCATCAGCTTCTGGCCGTCCCCGGGCAGAGCAGCCACGGCGACACTCCAGCAATACCCCAGGCCCTTTCTGAAGGCCGTGAACTCATCGCTTCTTCGATCTTGTACATCCTCGATGGACGCCGTCATGCCATCCAGCAGGCGAAGAACCTCCCGGGCGTGGCTCCGGTCGCCCAGCAGCCTCGGCTCACAGAGGGCGGCCGCAGCCGCTCGCCTCTCTAGCACGTTGCCCTTGCTCCACTCCTCCATCTCTCGCAGCAGCGAGACCATGTCTGCCTCACCCCACCTCTGCAAAGCCATGGCCACCGCCTCTCTAGTTCTCCAACGCCCGTCCGAGGCACACCGGCGCAGGGTGGCCAGCAGCTCCATGTTCCCCTCAGCCAGGAGCCTGCCCAGGCCCAGCACACCGCAGAACGCCAGGAACTCCTGTGGTGAGTTCGTGGGAGCCGTCGCCTCGTCATAGTCGAGGTAGCGCCGGAAGAGTTCCTCATCGCCTTCCTCTGCCACTGCCCGACCCAGTTCGATGTTGCCCCTGGGACCGGGCAACCCAGACTCTCGCAAGAGGAACGAATCCCAATCTCCAAACTCTCGCAGCGCCTCCCTGTACTCCTCCACTTTGGACATGGCACCTCCTTCGCCCAAGATCCCCTCAAGGCCCGGCAACCGTCGCACGTTCAGATTAAAGTCACGGGCAGTTCAGGTTTCCATGGTAGCTCAGCATCGGCGGAACTCCAAGCTCTGGTATTCACTCAGCTAGAATGTCACCGAAGTGGTATACTCCACTCAAATGATAACGTCACCGAGGGGACTATGCCCAACGAAGAGAAGATGACTATAGACGAACGCAGGAAGTATCTGCGCCTGATGCAAGATCGGTATCTCAAAGCGCGTAAGCTCGAACGCGGGCGCTTGCTGGATGAGATGGAGGCTACCACAGGCTTGCATCGCAAGAGTCTGATCCGCCTCATGTCAGGCAGCCTGGAACGAAAACCCCGCCAGAAGCAGCGATCACGACAGATTCCGTCATGAACCGGGCTGTCCGGTGACCCGTTCGCTGTCGTGTGGCAACGACCAAACGAGGCAGGACGACGATGGCTGACCGTCTCGGTTCGAGCGGCCCAAGGTCGAGTCGAGAGCAGGGCCTGCTCATCACAGAGGTAGAATGCAAGTCCATCCTGAGCAAGAGCGGCATCGAATCTGTGGACTACGCCATCAACCCCTACGTGGGATGTGCCCACGGCTGTGTGTACTGCTATGCCGTGTTCATGAAGCGCTTCACCGGCCACAAGGAGGAGTGGGGCACTTTCGTAGACATCAAGGCCAATGCGCCCGATGTCTTGAGCAGACAGCTCAGGCGAACGAAGCCGGGAAACATCAGCTTCGGAACTGTGACCGACGCCTACCAGCCGCTGGAAAGCGAGTATGGGATCACCAGGGCCTGCCTGGAGGCGCTGCTCGACCACCCACTCCCCATCTCCATCCTCACCAAGTCGGCGCTGGTCCTGCGCGACCTCGACCTGATCGAGAAGCTCAAGGACGTGGAGGTGGCCTTCACCATCACCACCCTGGACGAGGAGGTCAGAAGGCGCTTCGAACCCGGAGCCTCCCCCATCGCTGCCCGGCTCGAGGCTCTGCGCGCCATTTCTGAGGCACGGATCCCCACCTGGGCGTTCTGCGGCCCTTTGCTGCCCAGCATCACCGATGAAGAGACCTCTCTGGACGCCCTTTTTGCCCAATTGAAGCGGGCTGGCGTTGGTTATGTGCTCGTGGACAGCCTGAACCTGCGCGGCGCCGTTTGGGGTCGCCTGAGCAGGGTGCTCGGGGCACACTATCCGCATCTGCTGGAGAGGTACCGTGCCCTCTCCGCC
Source organism: Anaerolineae bacterium (assembly GCA_049697655.1). Lineage (GTDB taxonomy): Bacteria > Chloroflexota > Anaerolineae > UBA7937 > B3-Chlor > JAUVXJ01. The sequence goes on from JBAVWD010000674.1 coordinate 3,703, forward strand.
AATCGCACACCATACCATCAGGCGCTGATGGAGAGAACGAAGCGCATCGCGGAGAGGCAGGGTCTAACCTGGCGAGGAGTGGAGATTGGTGGAGGATAGCAGAGAGCCCTCGACAACTGTTCGCCCTGGGGAGGACCAGTGACTGGTGACCCAATTCACTGGCTGGCCGCCTCTGAAGAACCGTGGACCCGATACCGGACTCTGGTCGACCTGCTCGGCCGGCCAGAGGACGACGGAGATGTTGAAGCGGCCCGAGCGCAGATGGTGGCGCACCCACAGGTGCAGAACCTCATCGCCCAGGCGCGCACGTGGCCCGGGTCCGCCCTCAAGCGACACAACGACGCCAGCCACCCCATCCACGCCTTGAGCACCCTGGCCGACTTCGGCCTACGGGCCAACGATCCCGATCTGACCGAGGCTGTGGGCGCGGTGCTGGCCCACCAGTCCGCAGACGGACCGTTTCAAACCCTGGTCAACGTGGCCAAGTCTTTCGGGGGCACTGGAGAGGACACCTGGAGTTGGATGCTCTGCGACGCCCCGACCCTGCTCTACGTTCTGCTGGCCATGGGCCTGGGCGACGATCCTCGTGTCCAGCGAGCGTTAGACCATCTGGTCCGGCTAGTGGACGACAACGGCTGGCGCTGCGTCGTGGCACCGGAACTGGGCAAATTCCGTGGCCCTGGCCGCAAGGCGGATCCCTGCCCCATCGTCAACGTCTATGTCCTGAAGGCGCTTGCTCAGGTGCCGGAGCTGCTGGAGAGTCCCGCTGCGCGAGCAGGCGCAGAGATGCTCCTCTGGCATTGGGAGCACCAGAGGGAGCGCAAGATCTACATGTTCGGCATCGGGACCGACTTCCGCAAGCTCAAGTATCCCTTCATCTGGTACGACATCCTGCACGTGGTGGATACGCTCAGCAGATTCCCCTTTGTGCGCCAGGATCCCAGATTTCAGGAGATGGTGGAGACGATCACCTCTCAGGCCGACGAAGAGGGGCACTACAGGGCCAGTTCCACGTACCGGGTCTGGAGGGGCTGGTCCTTTGCCGACAAGAAGAGCCCCTCGCCCTGGCTCACCTTTCTCGTTCTGCGCATCCTGAGGCGGATCCAGCCCACAGACTAGCGTCGTGGCGCGATGGGTCCTCATCACCATCCATGTGCCGCAGGTGAAGGGTAGTCGTACCTGGCGATCGCCGGAAGATACTACTGGCGCCACCCGCTCATCGCCTGTCCAGGGAGGCGCCCAGCCCACTCGGAATCCCTCCTCCGGGGTGATCCTCAGCCCGGACCGCATCGACGTTCTAGCTTCCCCAGTCAGCCCCCTCCTCTGAGCTCGACTCGCTCCGACGACAAAGGGCGTAACTTCAGGAGACTGTGATAGTTGACTCTAATAGAGCTACATAGGAGGCAACGATGCACGGTCAGAAGGACCTCACTCTGTGCGACGCCCCATGGCCGAGGCGTGGTCTGCTCACGGACGCAGTCCTCGTCCTGGGGGCCAGCCTGCTTATCGCCCTCAGCGCCCAGGTCGCTCTGCCGCTAGCCTTCAGCCCGGTGCCCGTTACGGGCCAGACCCTCGCCGTGTTGCTCGTGGGGGCGGTGCTAGGCAGCAGACGGGGGGCACTCAGTGTCCTCGCCTACCTGGTGGAGGGGACAGCGGGCCTGCCTGTCTTTGCAGGTGGAGGCAGCGGTCCCATCTGGCTCCTGGGTCCGACGGGAGGCTATCTCCTGGGCTTCGTTGTGGCGGCCTGGACGGTGGGATGGCTCTGCGAACATCTTTGGGATCGGTCCGCCGCCGGGACGCTGGTGATCATGCTGGCTGGCAGCGCCACGATCTACATGTTCGGCCTGCTTTGGCTGGCACGCTTCGTGGGGGCCGACAGGGCGTTGGCCTTGGGTCTACTTCCCTTCTTCCCGGGGGACTCGATCAAGATAGCCCTGGCCGTGCTCAGTCTGTCGGTGGGGCTGAGGCTGAGGCGCTGAAGCAGACACGGAGGGGATAGGACGCAGAGATCCTCCCATGCGGCTCAAGTCGCAGATTGGACTCGAGATCGAGGGGTGACCAGGGCTCGTCGATCTCCGTGGCCTTCTCCTCCAGGTTGACGCCCACCACCATCGCCCTTCCTTCAACCATGAGTCCTCCATCGTAGCCGCCGTCAACGCACTAGGCGATCTCGCACACCTCGGGCTCCCCAAGAGCCCCCACCTGGATCGTAGATTCGATGATCCCATACTCGTGAGCCAGATAATCGTTCACGCGAGCGATCAGCGCGTCCGGCTCCACCGAGTCGTCCAGCTCACCCAACTGCATGTGGGCGGAGAAGACGATCATCCCGGCGGTGATGGTCCACAAGTGTGTGTTGTAGATCTCTCTGATCTCAGGGAACCTGTGTTTAAGATCTTGGCTGATGATGTCGCTGTTCAGTCCCGTGGGGGCTATCTCCAGCAGCACCTTGGTCGAGTCCTTGAGTACTCCCCAGGCCCAGGCGACGATCAGTGCCGATATACCCAGGCTCACCAAAGGGTCGAGGACGTTCCATCCGGTGTAGAAGATGACGATCGCCGCAGCCACAATCCCCACCGAGGAGGCAGCATCGGCCACCATGTGGTAGAACACGCTTTTGACGTTGATGTCCTCTCTCAACGTGCCCTGGAGGATTACGATGCTAGCCAGGTTGACCGCCAGCCCTAGGAGGGCCACCAGGAGCATCTGAAGACCCAGAACCTCCTCTGGCCGAATGATCCTCAATACCGCCTCGTAGATCACAATCCCCGCCACCACCAGCAGGAAGAGACCATTGATGAAGGCGGCCAGGATCTCCGCCCTGTAGAGGCCAAAGGTTCGATGATGGCAGGGAGGCCGCCGGGCGATGACTATCGCCACCAGGCTGATGGTGATGGCGAAGGAGTGCGTAAACATATGCCCCGCATCGCTGATGAGGGCGATGCTACTGGTCATGATGCCTCCCACGATCTCGACCACCATCACCACCAGGGTGATGCCCAGTGATAGAGCCAGCCGTCTGGCCGCTACGGCCCGGTACTCAAACAGATGCTCCGAGAATGGGCTGTCGTGCCTGTATCTCTCCGAAGAACTCATCTCCAATC
>JBAVWD010000675.1:0-2074 GCA_049697655.1 Anaerolineae bacterium
GTGCCTGACCCTCGCACGCTGTCCATTCCTGGGGATGTGGCGCCGGGGTGGTATCGTCTGGAGGTGGGTCTGTACCGCAGCGGCGATGACCAACGGTTGCCCGTCGTGGACGAGAGTGGCTCTGAGGCTGGCGATTTCTTCGTTCTCGATTATGTCTCTGTGGGCGAGGGGATGGCCTTCGCGCCGTCTCACCGGACAGACGGCAATCTGGGCAACCAGGTACAGCTGCTGGGACATGATGGTGTGCCGCGGTCGACGAAAGCCGGGCAGAGCATTCGTCTCACGCTGTATTGGCAGGCTCTGACAGAAATGGCTGATGACTACTCCGTCTTCGTGCATCTGGTAGACAGTGGTAGCGGAGTGGTTGCGCAGCACGATGGTCAGCCCTTGTTGGGGTTCTATCCCACATCTTTCTGGGATACCGGCGGGATCGTGCGCGACGAAGTCGACGTGGCCGTGGGCACTTCGGTCCCCGCCGGGGAGTATGAGCTGGTGGCGGGGATGTATCTCCTGGGTACAGGGGAGCGTCTGCCCGTACTGAATGAGAACGGTCAGACTGTGGGCGATACCGTTTCCCTGGGTGAGGTGACAGTTGCAGAGCGTTGAGGGGTCGGCACCGGAGACCAGCAACAACGGAGACAGGGTTCGATGGTGGCCATACCAGGGCGCTGCCGTGTTGCTCGGTCTCTTCGTGTTCCACGTGGTCAACAATTGGGAGTGGGTGGCAACCAATGTGACCTTGATGGGCTGGGACAGGTCCTCCCATCTGGCCAAGACCTTGATCTACAACGATATCCTTAGAGAGATCAATCTCAGGACGTTATTCACAGCCTTGACGTGGCCATGGAACCGACCTCCTTTGCCTTTCCTGACGGTCGTGCCCTTCTATCGGCTTTTTGGCATCTCCACCGACGTGGCGCTGATGAGCAACTGTCTCTATCTAGCCATCCTGCTGGTCTCGGTGTGCGGCATTGGGCGCACACTGTTCGGCCGTGGGGTGGGCTTGCTCGCTGCCTTTCTGGTTTCCTTCTATCCTGTGCTGTTCAGCATCTCTCGTCTGTCATACGTGGACTACGCGATGACGGCGATGGTGGCCCTGGGGATCTACCTTCTGGTCAAGACAGATGGGTTCAGGAATCGCCGGTGGTCACTCCTGTTCGGATTGGGGATGGGGCTAGGTCTCCTCATCAAGTGGCCCTTCATCGCCTTCGCCGGTGCTCCCATCGCCTACGTGGCCTGTCACTCCGGTGCCCTGAGGAAGGTGTTCTTCGCGCCATGGGGGGGCAGCGAGGGATCATCCAGGCTGAGCAGGGTGGCCACGTCACCCTGGTCGCATGCAGTGCTGGGGTTCCTGTTGACGGCCCTGTGGTACGTGCCCAACTGGGATCGCCTTTCCGGGTTCATGCTGGGCTACTTGCTGCCCCTCATCTCGTGGGCTCTCCTCGCCTTCACATTCTACGTCCTGTCCAGGAGGCCCAGTCAAGGGACCAATCTCCTGAGCGCGGTGCTCATCGGTGGCACCTTGGCCTCAGCATGGTCTCTGCCGAACATCGCCTTCTCAGGTAGGTTCGTGTTCGTGGCCTACGGTGGAGTGAACATCCAGGGCAAGGGGTTGAGCTTCCTTGATCCGACCTTCTACGCTCGGTACCTCAGCACGATGCTGACCGAGCAGCTCTCGCCGCTGTACTTCGCTGCCCTGATGGTGGCACTTGGGGTGCTGGCGTTCGCGTCCTACAAGAGGAGTTCGTCGCTGGCGGTCTGGAGGCAGATGGGCGAAAGGGACTGGATACTGGCACTGTGGCTGGCTGTTCCTTTCTTGATCTTCACGCTATCTCAGACGTGGAACTCCCGGTTCAACATCGCGTTGCTGCCTGCGGCGGCCCTGATCACCGCGCGTGGTTTCCTTGCCCTCAGGAAAAGAGGGGTCAAGCTGGCTCTGATCTCCGTACTCGTGGTCTGTGGTGTGGCCCAGTTCTACGTACTGTCCTACGACTCCCTGTACCCCATCACCCAAAGGACGATCATCAGACTGCCAGTGTTGGGCAGACTGAACGTGTTGGGGGAGGGCGCATAC
>JBAVWD010000676.1:0-2188 GCA_049697655.1 Anaerolineae bacterium
GGGCATGATCATCATGGCTGTGTCCCAGGCTGGGGCGGGCGCTCAGCGGATCTTCGAGATCCTGGATGCGGAGGTGGAAGTCACAGACCGGCCAGGAGCCAGGGAGTTGCCGCCTATCGAGGGCCGAGTAGAGTTCGAGAACGTCACCTTCCGCTACTTCTCGGAGCAGGAGCCTGTGCTGAAAGACGTGAGCTTCGTCGCCGAGCCGGGAGAGAGCGTGGCCTTGTTTGGCGCCACCGGCTCCGGTAAGAGCACCATCATCAATCTCATCCCACGGTTCTACGATGTCTCGGAGGGGCGGGTGACGGTGGATGGTCACGATGTGCGTGACGTGACGATCCAGTCGCTGCGTCGTCAGATCGGGATCGTGCTCCAGGAGACGACGCTGTTCGGGGGCACAGTCCGCGAGAATATCGCCTACGGCAGGCCTGATGCGTCAGAGGAGGAGATCGTCGCGGCAGCCAGGACCGCGGAGGCGCATGACTTCATTGCCGGTTTTTCAGAGGGGTACGACACGCCGGTGGGCGAGCGAGGGGTCACCCTGTCGGGCGGCCAGAAGCAGCGTATCGCCATCGCTCGGGCGCTGCTCATCGATCCGCGGATCCTCATTCTGGACGACAGTACCAGCAGCGTGGACATCGAGACCGAGTTGCGTATTCAGCACGCGCTGGAGAATCTGCGTCTCGGTCGGACCAGCTTCATCATCGCGCAGCGGATCAGCACCGTGCAGCGCGCAGACAAGGTGGTGGTGCTGGACGGAGGTCGAGTGGTGGCCCAGGGCACGCACCAGGAGCTACTGCGGGACAGCCCCATCTACGCCGAAATCTACTGTTCTCAGTTGCAGGATGACCGCGAACTGCTGCCGGTGGTTGCGACCGTGGCGCGGACTGAAGCAGGGCAGGAGGTATCCTGATGTTCCATGGTCCAGGGGGCGGTCTAAGTCGAGAGGTGGAACGGGCCAGCGACTTCCGTGCTACGCTGGGTCGGCTCCTGCAATACCTTCGTCCCTACGGGGGCCATCTGGTGGCTGCACTGCTGTTGGTCTTGGTCAACACGGTGTTGACGGTGGCGGCTCCAGGGCTCATTGGTCAGGCGGTGGATCTGTTGTGGGGCTACGTCAGCGGCGATGTGGAGGCAGCTCGGGCACTCAGTGGTCTGAATCGCAACATGCTCCTGCTGTTGGGCTCATACGCCGGTGGCTGGGCGGCCATCATGGGCAGTTTCCTCGGGATGGTCACCATGGGCCAGAACGTGCTCTATAACCTTCGGAGGCAGATCTTTGACAAGATCCAGGAGTTGTCTCTGGGCTTCTTCGACCAGCACGAGGCGGGTGACCTGATGTCCCGGCTGACCAATGACACCGACGTCATCAACCAGGTGTTGACCATGGGCCTCAACCGGTTCTTCAGCAGTGCCCTGACCCTGATGGGGATACTCCTGGCTATGCTGGCTCTGAATTGGCGCCTGGCCTTGGTCAGCTTCAGCGTGCTTCCCATTATGATTCTCAGCACCGTGTTCTTCTCCGGGCGAGCCCGTCGGGCCTTTCGTGTGACGCGCAAGACCATCGGCGGTGTCAGTGCAGAGCTGGAAGAGAATATCGCCGGCGTCAAAGTAGCTCAGGCCTTCAGCCGGGAGCAGGCCAACGTGGAGGCCTTCCGGCAGGTCAGCGCGGCGAACCGGGACGCCAACGTGACGGCGGAGTCCATCACCGCGGCCTTTGCTCCCACCCTGGACGTGCTGGCCACCGTGGGTGTCGCTATCGTGGTGGGTTTCGGGGGCTACCTGGTGCTGAACAACCTGGCCACCGTGGGGATCATCGTGGCCTTCGTGCAATACGTGCGCCGTTTCTTCGAGCCGGTGCGGGCGATATCCATGATCTGGGCCAATCTGCAGTCGGCCATTGCAGGGGCCGAGCGCATCTTTGAACTGCTGGATACTCCGCCCGCCATTGTCGACGCAGCGGATGCCGTGGAGTTGCCTTGCATCGAGGGGCGCATCGCCTTCGAGGATGTGTGTTTCGAGTACAACCCTGGCGAGCAAGTCCTGGAGGACGTGGATCTGGTGGCGGAGCCAGGTCAGACCGTGGCCCTCGTTGGGCCCACCGGGACGGGCAAGACGACGGTCATCAATCTCATCGGTCGCTTCTACGACGTGTGTGGCGGCCGGGTGACGGTGGACGGGCACGATG
>JBAVWD010000677.1:0-1923 GCA_049697655.1 Anaerolineae bacterium
GATCGTGCCCACCTCGCTGTTGGCGTGCATGATGGACACCAGAGTGGTGTCGTCGCGCAGGGCCTTCTCGACGTCCCCTGGATCCACCAATCCGTACTTATCCACGGGCACCCGAGTGACCTCGAAGCCCATCTTCTCCATGGTCTGCGCTGCATTGATCACCGACAGGTGTTCCACTGCCGATACCACGAGGTGCTTGCCCTTCTTCTCATTCATCAGGGCCACCCCTTTGACCGCCATGTTGTTGGCCTCGCTGCCACTGGCCGTGAAGTAGATCTCGTTGCCCCGGGCCCCAATGAGCTCTGCAACCTTCTCTCGCGCCTCTTCCACCGCCTGCCGAGGTCCGTCACCATAGCGGTGCAGGCTCAACGGGTTGCCAAACTGCTCCTTGAGAAAGGGAAGCATCGCATCCACCACCTCAGGTCTGACCGGTGTGGTGGCACCATAGTCCAAATACACGTCTCTCATAGCCCCTCCTCCCCGGTTGCACCCCCTTCCAACTTCACAGCGGGCCGACAACCGTATCTTGGCGGGATTTCCGGACTTAATAGGTCCTTATTATCATTATACGCCACGGTGCGTTGAAAGTCAAGACTAAGCAAACTTGACAGGCGCGCCTCAATGTCTCTCACCCAGGCTCGAGTCGGATGTCAGAATGGGCAGGGGACGTCCAGCTCCACTCCCAAAGCCCGCAGATCGGCGAGCACCTTGGGATGAAGGGGGATTCCAAGACGCAGCCTCTCGTCGGTCGTCTCCCATTCCTTCTCACCATGGATGAAGATCCGCTCCTGGCCCTCGGCCTTGGCCGAACCCCGCAACACGCGAACGATATCATCCATAGAGTCCTTGAACTCCGACAGAGGACGGAAGCCATCGACCTTCAACGCGCCGAAGAAGTGACCTATGTTGGCAGGGAGCGGATGGCCCGACTCGTCCTTGGAGTACAGGCTCGCGGCGTACCCTGCGCCGGGCAGCACGCCGCACAGGATGTCCACCAGCAAGGCGAGACCATACCCCTTGTGTCCGCCCAGTTCCTCTCCAGAGCCCCCCAGCGGCAGGATTCCCCCGCCCAGGCGACCCGTCAGGTTGCGGAGCACCTCGCTGGCGTCCGAGGTGGGCAGCCCCCTGCTGTCTGTCGCCCAACCCTGAAGGAGTGGCTCCTCGTGCCGCTCGTACTCCTCCAGCTTTCCTCTGGTGACCACGCCGGTCGCCATGTCCAGTACAAAGGCACGCTCCGAGCCAGCGGGCACGGCCACGCTCAGGGGATTGGTGCCCAAGATGGCGTCCCTTCCGAACGTGGGCACTACCAGGGGGGCAGCATTGGTCATGGAGATGCCTATCAGATCCTCCTCCAACGCCATCATAGAGTAGTACCCCGCGATGCCGTAGTGGTTGCTGTTGCGCACCGCCACGAACCCCGCGCCCACTGCCGTGGCCTTCTCCATGGCCAGTCTCATGGCCCTGACGCCCACCACCTGCCCCAGCCCTGCTCCTCCATCAAGGAGAGCCGTGACCGCCGTCTCGCGCACCACGCGGATCTCTGGCCGCGCCACCATGACGCCGTCTCGCAGTCCCTGTACGTACCTTCTGGTGCGGGCCACCCCGTGGGAATCGATCCCTCGCAGATCCGCCGAGACCAGCACTTCTGCCGTCACCCGAGCGTCCTCCTGGGGAACGCCCAGCTTGGCCAAGGCCGCCATGACGAACTCCGTCAACACTGTATGACCTACTCTGTCGCCCATCCTCGACCCTCTCCCCAACGCCCGGCCGCACATACCAGGCATGTCAGAGCCAAACAGCACCCCGCAACAGGCGCGCGGTCTAGACTTGCCCTACTTGGTGCTTGCATCCCTGGAGCCCGTGTCCGACTCGACCATGCATAGTCTCGTTTCCCAAACATCGCTCGACGGCTCCACCGGGATT
>JBAVWD010000678.1:0-2979 GCA_049697655.1 Anaerolineae bacterium
GTCGAGTACCCTCACCTTCTCTCCCCTGGCCAACAGGGCCTCGACTAGCCTCGTGCCCAGGAAACCGGCGCCCCCAGTAACCAGGGCTGTCATTCCACGAGCTTGTACGAGCCGCCGGCAGCGCTCAGCCCATGCTTCAAGGCCGTCGCTATCTGAGGAAGCTCGTAGGGATTGCTGCCTAGCTGGTTGTCTCCGCCGTATGACTGAAGCACCTTCAGCGCTTCCAGGTCTATGGCTACCATGTCGCCTGAAGCCATGATGATGCCTGGCTCCACCAAATCGCCCTTCTCTGGGCCGCCGCTGACGAAGGCCTTGCGTCCATCCATGATGACTAGATCTGGCTGCCATACTAGGTTGATCTCCGCCACCTTCTGCTCCAGGTTACTCATGTGGTACGCCAGGCGCTCCGCTGGGTGCACGAAGCCCATAGATAGCTTGAGGGACAGGGTGAAGCGAGCGAACTTGTGCGTCTTTATGCAGGGCAGGTAGACCAGTCTATCGGCCTCGTACATGACCTTGGGGACAGTCACTCTCTGGAGAAACTCACCCTCTATGGGGACCTCCACCCAATCGGTCTCGCCAGCGTCGAAGGCTATGAACTCCATGCCCATCTCGTCCAGCAAGTCGAGCGCGCCCAGCTTGTCAACGGTGTTTCGGGTGGGCCTCCACAGACCCCCGGCGCTCTCGCCCACAACGAGGTCTGCGCCGGTATCCTTCAGCAGTTCTAGCACGGCCCGCAGAAATTCGAGGTCCGTGGAGCCAGGATAGGGGTCTGGGCTATTGAAGTTGGGTTTGACCAGCACCCTCTCGCCTCGATGGATGGCTCTGTCCAAACCACCCAGCAGGTCGAGGCATCGCCCCACAGCCGGTTTTACGCCGTCGAAGACGAGTACCTTGGCGACTACCGGCTGCCCGTCCTCGAGCCACACGGTTTTCTTCCCGGGCCTAGGGGGCCTGGTCTCAACATGGCCCGGCTTCCTATCTGCAAAGAGATGGTACAACCCCCTCACGGTATCAGGGATGGCCATTCCTGCCACCTCCGTCAGGCCAAAGTGCGAGGACTCAGATACGATCTTCGCCGAGCTGTTGCTCGGTTGAGCCAGCTGGTTGTCCTTGCTGCGACGCAGCGTGCCCGCGCAGCCAAACAGCAAACGCGCTCTCGTGAAGCGACTGCCCTGCTCTCCTCATTATAGCGAACGGTCTCCGTGCGTTCAAACGCAACTGCGCCACGCCGCAGCGGCCTTGCCGACTATGCGGGCACCCGTCCCTCCAGGACTTGTGCCAAGAACCTGTCGTGTATGGATTCCAGCGTTCGAACCATCTCCACCGGAGTATCGATCCGTGAAAGCTCTTGGAGTGTCCCTCCACAGCTTCCACCTGGATTTTGTGAACCCCGCTACTGGAGTTTGCGCTTGTCCCACCGCTGGCATAGACTAACCCCACGTGCTGGCAGAGGGCTTGCTGCCAGCGAGAGCCTGACGAAGTGGACACTGGTAAGAGACGCTATCCCTCCTCATCTCTCAGCGGCCTGGCCTTGTCCCAGATTGAGTTCATGGTGCGCGCCAATCGCCCTGCGATCAGTCCCGTAGATCCAAAAGCCAGGGGAAACCAGATGGGCACCCCAAGCAGGGTTGGGTTGGCGTACTCCCACCCTCCGAAGTGCACAAACAAGATTTCGGCCAACGAGCCGAGCACGCCTATGATGAGAAAGAAACAGATGTCGAGACGGGAGTGCCAGCGAGCCAGAGCTACTGCACATATCGCGGCCGCAATGAGCAGTAACAGTACGTTGTACCTCCACAGCACTGCAACACTGGCCTCCAACACGACAAAGAACGACATCTCTGTGCCAAGCTCGGTCCACAGAGATCTCCATTCTCTCATCTCTTTAGCAACTCCCTGGCGCTCCGTGGCCTCATCCTCTGCTCGACACCAGCGATTCTATCAGCGAGCAAAGGTGTTGGCAATGGACCAGCGCACAGCAGACCGACTCGTTGCTGGCTGCGCCATTCGGTGAGCAGGCCAGATAGCATGGTGCAGAAGATACGTGCCTGGTTTGCCCTCTCCCGTCCGCCATTCCACACTGTGGGTGTCCTGCCCTTCATTCTGGGCGCGGTGCTGGCCTGGCAGCACACCGATGTCCTCCACTGGAGCGTCTTCGCCTGGGGCACGGTGGGTGTGGTACTGGTCATGCTGGCCACCTACTACGCTGGCGAATACTGGGACCATGCAGAGGACTCCATCTCCGCCTCCATTTCCCGCAGCCGCTTCGCCGGGGGCTCGGGTGTGACACAGCGTGGCCTGCTGCCACGACGTGCTGCGGCATGGGCCTCGGTGGTCAGTCTGCTCCTCGCTCTGGCGGTGGCACTGACTCTCTGGTTAGTCTACAAAACGGGCCCCTGGACTGTCCCCTTCTGCGCACTCGGCCTGCTGGGTGGTTTCTTCTACTCTACTCCGCCAATCCGCTGGGTGAGTACAGGAATCGGCGAGATGTGGATCGCCTTTTGCTACGGCTGGCTGCCCATAGCGGTGGGATACTACCTGCAAGCTGGTGAGATAGCACCCATCGTACACTGGCTGGCCATACCCGTGGGCCTCACCATCCTCAACGTGATCCTGCTCAACGAGTTCCCCGACTACGGGGCAGACTCGAGAAGCGGGAAGGCCAATCTCGTTGTCCGCTTGGGCCGCCGCAACGCCTCTCTCCTCTACGGCCTCCTCAGCGCTGGTAGTTGGGTGGCGACCTTCTTCTCTGTGCGTCGTGGCGCGCCCACCCGGGCTATGTGGCTCTACTTGCCTGTCCTCTCCCTCTCACTGATCCTGGTCGTTCTGGTAGTGCGAGAGCGATGGACAGACCGACAGACTCTGGAGAAACTGTGCGGCGCCAACATCCTGGTGAACCTGGGCACGACAGCGGTCTACGTCCTGGCCTTTGTGAGCATGTAATATGGAACACTGGTTGCCCGAATGGGGCGAAAA
>JBAVWD010000679.1:0-1804 GCA_049697655.1 Anaerolineae bacterium
GGGCGATCCCCACCAAAGAGAGACAGCACAGGACCAGCACAGCGATGAGCACGGTCGCAATCCAGGGGCCAGGGCTGGTAGGGCTGCCGCCGGTCTTGGCCTGCCACGCCGAGTTGGCGGAGTTCACCAGGCTCCTCCCACAGGCGGGGCACGATCTCTCCCCGGCTGCGCTGACTGCTCCGCATTCAGGGCATGCGAGTGCCATCTCTTCGGTCTCCTTTGTTCACGGAGGAACAAGGCTCCTTGGTCTCGGGAGGGACTAGGGCTCCACCAGGTCGATCCGCACCCTATAAGGCTCTTTCCAGCTGAAGCCGGCGAAGGATTGCACGGTGACGTAGTAGGTCCCCGGTTGCAGTGACTGCACGATCGCCTCGCGATCAATCGCACGTGTGGATGAGGCGAGAGGCTCTCCGGCTCCGTTCGATAGAAACAGGTCGTAGTCCGCCACGGCAGTGATGTCGGTCAGGCTGACCTGGATGGTGCCCGGCTGGTCCATCTGGAAAGCGTAGACGTCCACGTCCCCCTCATCCCAGATGTAGGATTGGAGTTCCTGCCCCAGCGCCAGGGGCCCGGCGGCTTGCTCAGGAGTGTCGTTGGGCTCGTATGTATCCTCTCCTGTGGGAGTCGGCGCAGGCGACAGCTCCAGGAACAGAGCGTACGGCTCGTCGGGACTGAAGTTGTTGAAGGGCAAGACGAGCACGTAGAAGACCCCGACGCTACTCGTGGTGTACTCGATGTGTTCGTTCTGTTGACCGGAGTTGGACGAGTCGGCGAGCACGTCCTCCTCACCCGTCACCAGGTATAGGTCGTAGTCAACATCTGCAGGCAGGTTGGTCAAGGCCAGTCGCATGATCTGGGGGGTATCGATCTCCAGGTAGGAGAAGTCGATGTCGTCCTTCGCACTGATGAAGCCTCGATACTCCTGTCCCGAAACGAGGGGACCTGACGCCTGGAGCATCGAATCGTTGGGCTCATCGTCGTCCTCGTGCGAAGGCGTTGGGGTAGGGCTGGGTTCCGTCGTCGGGGTGGGGAGCGGAGTGTACTCGGCCAGCTCGGCCGGCGGGGCAGGCGTCGCTTGGGCTGGCGCGCATGCGGTCAACAGCACAAGGGCAACCATCATTGCGATTGTGTGCACAGGGCGTCGCGTGCCAGTGCGTAGGACCGGATGATGCAGGGTGCCGGCCCGCGGCTCTGGGACTGCCTGTGCCTTTCCGGGCGGGCGGGGTGAAGTGCGTGCTCCACTTGGCCTCATCTAGCTGCCTGTACGGCCATGATCTTGCCCTTGTTCAGGCACAGGACCAGACCTCCTTCGATGGAGATGCCCGCAACGGGTAGGCAAAGCACGGAAGGGTCCGTGAGAGCGACGAATTGATCGCTCACGGCGTCCAGCGCCTGGCTCAAGGTGGCTTCCCTGATGATGTGCATCGTTCCCTGGGCGACGAAAGACCCGGCGTAGGCGATAACCCGTTGAGGTACCTTGTGGATGGTGGCAGATTCGGATGCTGGCACTTCGGTCTCTCTGATAAGCCAGACCAAAACGATCTCTGCCTTGTTCAGTACGATTGCCTGGGCAGTTGCCGGCTGTGCCTTTCCCCATCGGGACAGGGGCATGATTGATGCATCGTCCACGGTCAAGTATGGTGTCTGCTTGCTGTTCAGCACGTCCAGGATACGTCGGGGAGGCCACGCTCTTACTTCGCCTTTGACCTCCAGTTGGTCCGTGTAAGCCACTATGTCGTGTATGGCCGGTGTCGTCTCTTCCATCCGCCAGTCCTTTGCCTCGCTCAGTACCACGAGCCAAGGC